>NZ_JBMDIS010000131.1:0-12098 GCF_057808775.1 Pseudomonas sp. FG86
CGATAGCGGCGGTTCAGCCAAATTTGCATTGGCTGACACCCTGCTATCGGGGGCAAGCCCCCTCCCACATTTGAGTTCCGCTCAAGCCTGGCGGTCGAGTTTTTTCAGGAATACCGTCATCTCTTTTTCGGCCTGTTTGTCGCCATGGGCCTGTGCCGCTTCAATGCCCTTCTCCCAGGCCTGTCGTGCAGCCGGATGATTGCCCAATCCGGCGTAAGACTTGCCCAGCAGCTTCCACGCCGCTGAATACTTCGGATCGAACTCGACACACTTGTGCAAATGCTCCGCCGCCTTGGCGTTGTCCTTCAAGTCCAGATAGCCCTTGCCCAGCCCAAAGCGCAGCAGCGCGTTATCCACACCCTTGGCGAGCATTTTTTCCAGGGATTCGAGCATGTCGGTCACTCCGGTTAATCAGAAAAAGCTCAACCCCACGTGGAACAGCTTCTCCACATCGCGGATATGTTTCTTATCCACCAGGAACAGGATCACATGGTCCCCGGTGGCGATCATCGTGTCGTCGTGGGCGATGATCACTTCTTCATCCCGAATGATCGCGCCAATGGTCGTGCCCGGTGGCAGGCCGATATCACGAATGGCTTTGCCAATCACCTTGCTCGACTTCGAATCACCGTGGGCAATCGCCTCGATGGCTTCCGCGGCGCCTCGGCGCAGGGAGTGCACGCTGACGATATCGCCACGGCGCACATGGGCAAGCAAGGTGCCGATAGTGGCCAGCTGCGGGCTGATAGCGATGTCGATATCGCCGCCCTGGATCAGGTCGACGTAGGCCGGGTTGTTGATGATGGTCATCACCTTCTTGGCCCCCAGCCTTTTGGCCAGCAGTGAAGACATGATGTTGGCTTCATCATCGTTGGTCAGGGCCAGGAAGATATCGGCGTCGGCAATGTTTTCTTCCATCAACAGGTCGCGGTCCGAGGCGCTGCCTTGCAGGACCACGGTGCTGTCGAGGGTGTCGGACAAATGCCGGCAGCGTGCCGGGCTCATCTCGATGATTTTTACCTGGTAGCGGCTCTCGATCGCCTCGGCCAAGCGCTCGCCGATCTGCCCGCCACCGGCGATGACGATGCGTTTATACGTCTCGTCGAGCCGACGCATTTCGCTCATCACCGCACGAATATTGGCTTTGGCGGCGATGAAGAAAACTTCGTCATCGGCTTCGATCACCGTATCGCCTTGGGGCAGGATCGGCCGGTCACGGCGGAAAATCGCCGCCACGCGGGTTTCCACATTCGGCATGTGTTCGCGCAGCTGGCGCAGTTGCTGGCCCACCAGCGGGCCACCGTAGTAAGCCTTCACCGCGACCAGTTGCGCCTTGCCGTCGGCGAAGTCGATGACCTGCAAGGCGCCAGGAATTTCGATCAGGCGCTTGATGTAGTGAGTCACCACTTGTTCGGGGCTGATCAACACGTCCACCGGGATCGCATCATTGTCGAACAGGCCGGCGCGGGTCAGGTACGCAGCTTCGCGAACACGGGCGATCTTGGTCGGGGTATGGAACAGGGTGTGGGCGACCTGGCAGGCGACCATATTGGTCTCGTCGCTGTTGGTGACGGCGACCAGCATGTCGGCATCGTCGGCACCCGCCTGACGCAGCACCGTAGGAAACGATGCACGGCCCTGCACAGTACGAATATCCAGGCGGTCGCCCAGGTTACGCAGGCGCTCGGCATCGGTGTCGACCACGGTGATGTCGTTGGCTTCGCTGGCCAAATGTTCGGCCAGCGTGCCACCGACCTGCCCTGCCCCGAGGATGATGATTTTCATCCGGTCACTCCCTTAAACCCATTCAGCCGCGTGCGGCGGCAATCTTGATCAGTTTGGCGTAGTAGAAGCCATCGTGTCCGCCTTGCTGTGCAAGCAGTTGGCGGCCATGGGGCTGCTTGATGCCGGCGCTCGTGGCGAGGTCCAGTTCGCGCGCACCGCTGGTGCGCGCAAGGAAGGCCTCGATGACCTCGGTGTTTTCGGTGGGCACCGTAGAGCAGGTGGCGTAGAGCAGGATGCCGCCGACCTCCAGGGTCGGCCACAGGGCGTCGAGCAGTTCGCCTTGCAGCACGGCCAGGGCGGCGATGTCGTCGGGTTGACGGGTGAGCTTGATGTCCGGATGGCGGCGGATCACACCGGTGGCGGAACACGGCGCGTCGAGCAGGATGCGCTGGAACGGTTTGCCGTCCCACCAGGTGGCGGTGTCGCGGCCGTCGGCGGCGATCAGCTCGGCGCTGAGCCCCAGGCGTGCGAGGTTTTCGCGTACGCGCACCAGGCGCTTGGCTTCAAGATCGACAGCTACTACACCGGCCAGGTCCTTTTCAACTTCGAGGATGTGACATGTCTTACCGCCTGGAGCACAGCAGGCGTCCAGCACGCGTTGGCCGGGAGCCAGGTCGAGCAGGTCGGCGGCCAGTTGCGCGGCTTCGTCCTGAACGCTGATCCAGCCTTCGGCGAAACCCGGCAGGCTGCGCACGTCGGTGGCCGCTTCCAGCACAATGCCGTCGGTGCTGTACACGCATGGCGTGGCGTTGATGCCTGCGTTCGTCAGCAATTGCAGATACGCATCACGGCTGTGATGGCGACGGTTGACCCGCAGGATCATCGGCGGGTGCGCATTGTTGGCCGCGCAGATGGCTTCCCATTGCTCAGGCCAGAAGGCTTTCAGGGATTTCTGTAGCCAGCGCGGGTGTGCGGTGCGCACCACCGGGTCATGCTCCAGCTCGGCCAGCAGCGCTTCGCTTTCGCGTTGGGCGCGGCGCAGTACGGCGTTGAGCAGGGCCTTGGCCCAGGGTTTTTTCAGTTTGTCGGCGCAACCAACGGTTTCACCGATGGCTGCGTGGGCCGGCACGCGGGTATAGAGCAACTGATAGAGGCCCACCAACAGCAGCGCCTCCACATCGGCATCGGCCGCCTTGAAGGGCTTTTGCAGCAGCTTGGCCGCCAGCGCCGACAAGCGTGGCTGCCAGCGCGCGGTGCCAAAGGCCAGGTCCTGGGTGAAACCGCGATCACGGTCTTCGACCTTATCCAGCTGGGTGGGCAGCGAACTGTTCAGCGAAGCCTTGCCGTTGAGCACGGCGGCCAAGGCCTTGGCGGCGGCCAGACGCGGGTTCATTGGGCTACCGCCCCGAGGATCGTGCCCAGGGAAAATTTCTCACGGCGACTGTTGTACAAATCGCTGAAATTAAGCGCCTTGCCACCCGGCAATTGCAGACGGGTCAGGCACAGCGCCTGCTCACCGCAGGCGACCAACAAGCCCTCTTTGCTGGCGCCGATGATTTCACCGGGGGCGCCTTTGCCGTTGGCCAGGGTGGCGGCCAGGACTTTCAAGGCTTCGCCATTGAGTGTGCTGTGGCAGATCGGCCACGGATTGAACGCACGCACCAGGCGCTCCAGCTCTACAGCCGGGCGGTTCCAGTCGATGCGGGCTTCGTCCTTGTTCAGCTTGTGGGCGTAGGTGGCCAGGCTGTCGTCCTGTACCTCACCCTGCAGGGTTCCGGCAGCGAGACCGGCAATGGCCTGGATCACGGCGGGCGGGCCCATCTCGGCGAGGCGGTCGTGCAGGCTGCCACCCGTGTCTGCGGCCGTGATCGGGGTGGTGACTTTGAGCAGCATCGGGCCGGTGTCCAAACCCGCCTCCATGCGCATGACGGTCACGCCGCTCTCGCTGTCGCCTGCTTCCACGGCGCGCTGGATCGGCGCGGCGCCGCGCCAGCGTGGCAGCAGCGAGGCATGGCTATTGATGCAACCGAGACGCGGGATATCCAGCACCACCTGCGGCAAGATCAAGCCATAGGCCACCACCACCAGCAGGTCCGGTTTCAGCGCGGCCAGTTCGGCCTGGGCATCGGCGTTACGCAGGGTTGGCGGTTGCAGCACGGGGATGTTGTGCTCGAGCGCCAATTGCTTGACCGGGCTCGGCATCAGTTTTTGCCCGCGCCCGGCCGGGCGATCCGGCTGGGTGTACACCGCGACGATGTCATAAGGGCTGGCGAGCAGCGCCTTGAGGTGTTCGGCGGCGAATTCAGGGGTACCGGCAAAAACAATGCGCAGTGGCTCGGTCATGGGCGTTCTCGGTTAAAAGCAGTCACAAAAGAAAAAGGCTTGCCGCAGCAAGCCTTTGGAAGAAGGGCATCAAGCTTGCTGGCGATGCTTTTTTTCCAGCTTTTTCTTGATCCGGTCACGTTTGAGCGTGGACAGGTAATCGACAAACAGTTTGCCGTTGAGGTGGTCGCATTCATGCTGGATGCACACCGCGAGGAGGCCTTCGGCGACCAGCTCGTAGGGGTTGCCGTCGCGGTCCAGGGCCTTGATCTTCACGCGCAGCGGGCGCTCGACGTTCTCATAGAACTCCGGCACCGACAGGCAGCCTTCCTGGTATTCGCCCATCTCGTCGGTCAGCGGCTCGAATTCGGGGTTGATGAACACCCGTGGTTCGCTGCGATCTTCCGACAGGTCCATGACCACGACACGCTGATGCACATTGACCTGGGTGGCGGCGAGGCCAATGCCCGGGGCTTCATACATTGTTTCAAACATGTCATCGACCAACTGACGAACCTTGTCGTCCACTACGGCCACCGGTTTGGCGATTGTGCGCAGGCGCGAGTCGGGGAATTCGAGGATGTTCAAAATAGCCATAAGCGTAATTGCTGCACATGTGAGGTAGAGGCAAATCGGCGTCGGGATGGACCCAGGCAGCCGGTGTGAAACGTTCGAAAGCCGCGAAGGCCAAGGCATTTCACGCGAACGCACATAATAAAGGAGATTCACCCCATGAGGAAATCGCTACTCGTCTTACTGCTGTGGGCCCCCTTCGCAATGGCCTTGCTGCCACCGTCCGGCCAGCGCCTGGACCCCGCCACGCAACAGGCCATCCAGCGTTTTTTGTTACATAACCGTATTCTCGATTCGCCCCAGGACCTGGACAACGCGCCGTACATTGTCGCGGCAGACGCGGGACGAGTGTTGGGCGCCAGTGGCGAGCGCGTGCATGCCAGGGGCGACCTGGATCCGACCCAGCCCAGCTATGGGATCTTTCGCCGGGGCAAGGTCTACACCGACCCCCAAACCCAGGAATGGCTGGGTATCAATGCCGACGATATCGGCACCGCACGCTTCATGATGGCCGGCGATCTCACCACCCTGGCTGTGCAACGGGTGACCCAGGAAGTGCGCCCCGGCGACCGCCTGCTGCGCAACCAGCCACCCGTTGAACTGGCCAACCTGGAGACGCCAACGGCGACGCCCTTTATCCAGGGGCAAATCATCGATATTCCCAAGGGCGTGAGCCAGATTGGCGTGCTGGACGCCGTGACCTTGAACAGAGGCCGCCGCGATGGTCTGGTCGAAGGCCATCTGCTAACGGTGATCAAAGCCGGTGCCAGCGTACGCGACGTCCTGACGGGCGCATCCGTGACACTTCCCGATGAGCGCGCCGGCACCCTGCTGGTGTTTCGCACCTATGAAAAGCTCAGTTATGGCTTGGTCCTCAGCGCTTCGCGTTCATTGGCTGTGATGGACCGTTTCGAGACTGCCCGTCAAACGCAATAAATAGCCTGCTAAATAAGTTACCAACAGAGTTATCCACAGCTTGTTCCGGTCAAGGATGATCCGATGTTTCCGATAAACCGCAGTGAAATTTCCCCGTCCGAACTGGAAGCGCGACTGCGCTTGCACAGGCTGCCGGAACTGGGTCCAAAGCGTTTTCGCCTATTGATCGAGGCATTCGGCTGCGCCTCGAAGGCGCTCAGCGCGCCCGCCAGTGCCTGGCGTTCCCTGGGGTTGCCGGCCATCAGTGGCGATGCCCGGCGGAGCCACGAAGTCCGCGATGGTGCCAGTGCGGCATTGGCGTGGCTGGGGCACCCGGCCCAGCATTTGCTGATGTGGGACCAACCTGAGTACCCCGCCCTGCTTGCCGAGATCGACGATGCACCGCCGCTGTTATTCGTTGCTGGCGACCCTTTTATCCTGGAAAAACCACAGCTGGCCGTGGTCGGCAGCCGCCGCGCTTCGCGCCCTGGAATGGACACTGCCGCCGCCTTTTCCCGCAGCCTGGCGAGCGCCGGTTTTGTCATCACCAGTGGCCTGGCCCTGGGCATTGACGGTGCGGCGCATCAAGCGGCATTGGATGTTGGTGGGCAGACAATTGGCGTGCTGGGCACCGGGCTCGAAAACTTTTATCCACAGCGCCACCGACGGCTCGCGGCGGCGATGATTGCCCAGGGCAGTGCCGTGGTTTCCGAGTTTCCACTCGATGCCGCGCCCCAGGCCGGTAATTTCCCTCGGCGCAACCGCATTATCAGCGGCCTGTCCCTCGGTGTGCTGGTGGTGGAAGCCAGCATGGCCAGCGGTTCGCTGATCACTGCACGGCTGGCGGCCGAACAAGGGCGCGAGGTGTATGCGATCCCGGGCTCCATTCACCATCCCGGGGCCAAGGGGTGTCACCAGTTGATCCGCGATGGCGCGGTGCTGGTGGAAACCATCGAGCACATCCTCGAAGGTTTGCGCGGCTGGCAGGCGTTGTCGCGCCCCGCGCCGATGCCGGTCACTCATCCGCTGGTGGCGTTGCTGCATGCGGCGCCCCACACCAGCGAAGCCTTGGCGATTGCCAGCGGGCGCCCCTTGCCCCAGCTACTGGCTACCCTGACCGAGCTGGAGCTGGAAGGTCAGGTGATCTGTGAAAGTGGGCGCTGGCTCGCGCGCTGCTAGGTTTTGTAACGAAGATCGGTAAACTGCGCAGAGCTTTAGTCCGGAGAGTGAGCAATGGTCAACAGGTGGCGTGTGCTGGAAGCCGCACGAGAAATTCGCGCAGGCGCGGTGATTGCCTATCCAACCGAGGCGGTCTGGGGCCTGGGCTGTGATCCGTGGAACGAAGACGCAGTGGACCGACTGCTGGCGATCAAGAACCGTTCGGTGGACAAGGGCCTGATCCTGGTGGCGGACACTATCCGCCAGTTCGATTTTCTCTTCGAAGATTTCCCGCAGGAATGGATCGACCGCATGGCCAGCACCTGGCCGGGGCCGAATACCTGGCTGGTACCCCACCAGGATTTGCTGCCGGAGTGGGTCACGGGTGTGCATGACACCGTGGCGTTGCGGGTCAGCGATCATCCGTTGGTGCGGGATTTGTGCGCGCTGGTGGGCCCGCTGATCTCGACCTCGGCCAACCCCCAAGGGCGCCCGGCGGCGCGTACGCGGATCCGGGTGGAGCAGTATTTCCGTGGCCAGGTCGACCTGGTATTGGGGGGCGCCCTGGGTGGGCGCAAGAACCCCAGCCTGATTCGCGATTTGGCGACCGGTGAGGTGGTGCGGCCTTCTTGAGACCTCGTCGCGGCCATCGGGAGCAAGCCCCCTCCCACATTTGACCGTGTTGTCATGATGGACAGGGTTCAAATGTGGGAGAGGGCTCGCCCTCGAAGAGGCCCTCAAGGCAACAGAATGGTCGACCCCGTGGTGCGCCGCGCCGACAACTCGGTCTGGGCCTTCGCCGCCTCCGCCAGCGGGAAGCGCTGGTTGATATCAATGCGCACCTTGCCGCTCTTGATCATCGAAAACAGATCATCCGCCATCACCTGCAGGTTCGCCGGATTGTTGGCGTAGGTCGCCAGGGTTGGCCGCGTCACGTACAGCGAGCCTTTGGCTGCGAGTATCCCCAGGTTCACCCCATCCACCGCGCCCGAGGCATTGCCAAAGCTCACCACCAGACCGCGTGGCGCCACGCTGTCCAATGAGGTCAGCCATGTGTCCTTGCCGACGCCGTCGTACACCACGGGCACCTTTTTGCCGTCGGTCAATTCCAGCACGCGTTGTGCGACGTTTTCCTTGCTGTAGTCGATGGTCTCCCAGGCGCCCAGGGATTTGGCCAGTGCGGCTTTCTCCGGCGAGCTGACGGTACCGATCAGCTTCACACCCAGGGCCTTGGCCCATTGGCACGCCAGGGAACCCACGCCACCGGCAGCGGCGTGGAACAGGATGGTTTCGCCCCCCTTCAACTCATAGGTCTGGCGCAGCAGATACTGCACGGTCAGGCCTTTGAGCATGGCGCCGGCGGCCTGTTCGAAGCTGATGTCGTCCGGCAGGTGCACCAGGTTGGCGGCGGGCAGCACGTGCAATTCGCTGTAGGCGCCGAGTGGGCCACTGCCGTAGGCCACGCGGTCACCGACCTTGAATTGGGTGACCTCACTGCCCACCGCATCGACGATACCCGCGCCTTCCGCACCCAGTCCCGATGGCAGGGCCGGCGGCGCATACAACCCGCTGCGGTAGTAAGTGTCGATGAAGTTCAGGCCAATGGCTTTGTTAAGCACTCGAACCTGCTGCGGCCCTGGCTCGGCCGGTGTGTAGTCCACATATTCAAGTACTTCGGGGCCGCCGTGGGCGCTGAACTGGATTCTTTTGGCCATCTGCACTTCTCCTGAGGTCGAAATCGCGTAGCCCCCTATCGGACTCCTAAGCTTGATCTTCGTCAACAGCGACGCACCTAAGTGCAGTGGTATGCAGGTGCAGTGGTATCCTGTGCGCCCATTTGCCGCCGACGCCGCATGGCCTCGCGTAGCTTTGCCCGATTCAAGGTGATGCCATGACTACCCGCACCGAGGCTGTAAAAGCCTACCTGCTTGACCTGCAAGACCGCATTTGCAGCGCCCTGGAAACCTTCGAGGCGGACACTCGTTTTATCGAAGACGCCTGGACCCGGCCAGCCGGCGGCGGCGGTCGCACCCGTGTGATCGAAAACGGTTCGGTGATCGAAAAAGGCGGCGTCAATTTTTCCCACGTGTTTGGCAGCGGCCTGCCACCGTCCGCCAGCGCGCACCGCCCCGAGCTGGCCGGTCGCGGTTTTGAGGCCCTGGGCGTATCGCTGGTGATCCACCCGCACAACCCTCATGTGCCGACTTCCCATGCCAACGTGCGTTTCTTCATCGCCGAAAAAGAAGGCGAAGAACCGGTGTGGTGGTTTGGTGGCGGTTTTGACCTCACGCCCTACTACGGCAACGAAGAAGATTGCATCCACTGGCACCGCGTCGCCGAGCAGGCCTGTGCGCCGTTTGGCCCGGATGTGTATTCACGCTACAAAGCCTGGTGTGACACCTACTTCCATATCAAGCATCGCAACGAACCGCGCGGCATTGGCGGCCTGTTCTTCGATGACTTGAACGAATGGGACTTCGACACCTGCTTCGCTTTTATCCGCGCCATCGGCGACGCCTACATCGATGCGTACCTGCCCATTGTGCAACGTCGCAAAGCCATGGCTTATACCGCGCAACAACGTGAATTCCAGGAATTCCGCCGTGGCCGCTACGTGGAGTTCAACCTGGTCTACGACCGCGGCACCCTGTTCGGCCTGCAATCGGGCGGGCGTACCGAATCGATCCTCATGTCGCTGCCGCCGCAAGTGCGCTGGAGCTACGACTGGAAAGCCGAGGCCGGCAGCGAAGAAGCGCGCCTTACCGATTACTTCCTGCAAGACCGCGACTGGCTCGGCGTTGCTACGCCTAAGGCGGCGGTTTGATGGATCGTTATGTGGTGTTTGGCAACCCCATCGGCCACAGCAAGTCGCCGTTGATTCACCGCATGTTCGCCGAGCAGACCGGCGAGCAACTGGACTACAGCAGCTTGCTCGCGCCGCTGGAGGATTTCATCGGTTGTGCCCGTGAGTTTTTCCAGCATGGCCGTGGTGCCAACGTCACCGTACCGTTCAAGGAGGACGCCTACCGCCTGGCCGACACCCTGACCGAGCGCGCCGAGCGTGCCGGCGCGGTGAACACCTTGAGCAAGCTGGCCGATGGCAGCTTGCTGGGCGATAACACGGATGGCGCCGGCCTGGTGCGCGACCTGACGGTCAACGCCGGGTTGAGCCTGCAAGGTAAACGCATCCTGTTGCTCGGCGCCGGTGGTGCGGTACGTGGCGCATTGGAGCCATTGCTGGCCGAGCGACCTGCCTCATTGATCATCGCCAACCGCACGGTGGAAAAAGCTGAAATGCTCGCCGAATTGTTCGACGACCTGGGCCCGGTGTCTGCCAGTGGTTTCGATTGGCTGCGTGAGCCGGTGGACGTGATCATCAATGCCACGTCCGCCAGCCTGTCAGGCGATGTACCGCCGATTGCCAGTAGTTTGATCGAGCCGGGCAAGACGTTTTGCTACGACATGATGTACGCCAAGGAACCGACCGCGTTCTGCCACTGGGCCACCGAACAGGGCGCGGCAGTGGCGATGGATGGCCTGGGCATGTTGGTGGAGCAGGCGGCGGAAGCATTCTTCCTGTGGCGTGGTGTGCGGCCGGATTCGGCGCCGGTGTTGGCCGAGTTGCGCCGCCAGTTGGCCTGACACTCAACAAACTGTGGGAGGTAAGCCCCTCCCACCTGTTTAACCGTATTCAGTCTTCGAAATGGATGGGGCATTGGTCGGCCCCTTCCAGTTTTTTCAACTCCTCCACCACCTGCGGCCTGGCGCGGCGCAGTGTCAGGCTACGCCCCAGCCCTCTTAAACGACGCGCCTCCTGGTGCAGCATCTCCACCCCGGAATAGTCGATAAAGTTGATCTGCTGCGCCTCGATCACTACCCGTACACCCTGCAAGCTTTGCAAGCGCACTTGCAGGTAATGGCTGGCGCCAAAGAAAATCGACCCGCCGACGCGCAACACATCTTCGTCCCCGTCACGCCATTGTTGAACCCGTGGCTGGGACGTGCGCTTGAGGTAGAAAAACAACGACGCCAACACCCCCGCATAAATCGCCGTTTGTAACTCCAGAAGCAAGGTGGCGACGCAGGTCAGGCTCATCACTACGAATTCTGCCCGGCTCACGCGGAACAACGCGCGAATACCCCGACGATCCACCAGGCCCCAGGAAATCAGCAAGATGCTGGCGGCCATGCTTGGGATCGGAATATGCGCGATCAGTGCGGCGCCGAACAGCGCAAACAAGGCCACCCATAAGGCGGAAAACACCCCTGCCAACGGCGAACAGGCGCCCGCCTCATAGCTGAGGCCAGAGCGGGTGAAGGAACCGGCTGACAAATACCCGGAGAAAAATCCACCAACGATATTGGATAAACCCTGCGCACGAACTTCCTGGTTGGCATCGAGCAGTTGTTGCGAGCGAGCTGACAGCGAACGGGCAATCGACAGGCTGGTCACCAGCCCCAGCATGCCCACCGCAACGGCGCTGGGCAGCAGGCGCAGGATCATGTCCGGATCCAGCGGCAACGGGCTGAACGGCGGCAGTTTGCCGATGAACGCGCTGACCCGCGCCACATGCCCGAACATCCCCGGCCACAGCCACGCCGCCAGGCTGCCCAAGGCCAGCGCGATCAGCAGCGTTGGCCAGCGAGGCACAAGGTATTTGAGCAACGCGCCCACCAGCAAAGTGCCGAGCCCGAGGGCGAGCGATGCGTGGTCCCATTCGCCGCTATGGTGGATCAGTGCGAGCAGGCTATTGATTGCCGTGGCCTGGCTCGGCAAATCCAGGCCCAGCAGATTAGGCAACTGCCCCAGGGCAATCACCACGGCGGCGCCCAGGGTGAAACCCAGCACCACCGAATGCGAGACGAAGTTCACCAGCGCGCCAAAGCGCAGCATGCCCAGCAACCACTGGAACAGCCCGGCCAGGAATGTCAGCAACAGGATCAGGGTGATGTAGTCCTGAGACCCGGGCACGGCCAAGGGGCTGACGCTGGCGTACAGCACAATGGAAATCGCCGCCGTAGGGCCACAGATCAAGTGCCAGGACGAGCCCCAGAGGCAGGCGATCAGTACCGGGATAATTGCGGCGTACAGGCCATATTCGGCGGGAAGACCGGCAATGAGGGCGTAGGCAATCGACTGCGGCAAGGCGAGGACGGCGCCGCTGAGCCCGACCATCGCGTCCCGACCGACGCTGGCTCGGGTTTGACGCGGCAGCCAGCTCAGGAAGGGGAAGAGTGTGTGGCGGTTGGGCCTGTGCATCGCAAACTCGGATAGAAAGGTTCGGGGCAGATTATCAGGTTGTGGCGAGCGGGCTTGTTGTGGTGGTCGGGCTTGCTGTGGTGATCGGGTTTGTTGTGGCGAGCGGGCTTGCCCCGCGTTGGGGCGCGAAGCGGCCCCAAAACCA
>NZ_JBMDIS010000132.1:0-11462 GCF_057808775.1 Pseudomonas sp. FG86
CGTAGCTGGAGTTGTAGCTGTCGTTGGCCAGGGTGCCGCCGCTGGTGCCGTTGACCCGCATCCACACGCTGTCGCCGGTGAGCTTTTGCAGGCCGACATAGAAGGTGTTGCCCTGGTACTTGGCCGAAAGCAGGGCGAACACGGTCTTGTTGTCCAGGTCGCCGGCCAGGGCGCTGCCGTCTTCCTTGCCGTTGAAGAAGCCGAGGTTGGCGCCCAGGGTCCAGTCGCCCAGCGGTTGGCTGTGGGTCAGGTTGAGGTATTGCTGCTGGTAGATATCGCTCAGTTCGGCATACCACAGGCCGACCTGGGTGCGCTTGTCATTGAAGCTGTATTCACCGCCACCGAAGTTGAAGCGGTCGGAGGTGAATGCGGCTTTGCCGTTCATGAACATGTCTTCCATGCTCGCGTCGTTGCGCGGGCTATTGCCGCGAAACTGCCCGCCGTAGAGGGTCAGGCCGGCGATTTCGCTGGACGTCACCTGACCGCCACGGAAGGTCTGTGGCAGCGAGCGGCCGTCGTCGGAACGCAGGATCGGCAGCACCGGCATCCATTCGCCCACCTTCAATTCGGTCTTCGACAGCTTGGTCTTCAACGCCACGCCCAGGCGCCCGAAGTTGTCGGCGGGGCGGCCGTCATCGTGGATCGGGAGCAACTGGGTGCCGCCGGTGCCTTTGCCGCCGTCGAGCTTTTGTGAGTACAGGCCCAGCACATCGATCCCGAAGCCGACAGTGCCTTGGGTGAAGCCGGACTTGGCGTCGAGGATAAAGCTCTGCGTCCACTCTTCGGCCTTGCCCTGAGGGTTGCTCGGGTTGGTGAAATTGCGGTTGAAGTAGGCGTTACGCAGGTTGAGCGTGGCCTTGGCGTCGTCGACAAAACCTTCGGCGTGGGCGATGAGGGGCAGGGTGAAGGCCAGGCTGCCGAGGCCGATAACACTGAGACGCGCGGAAGAATAGCGGGCGAATTGACTCACAGTGATGCTCCCTTTCATTTGTTGTTTTTATTATTTGTTATACGTCGTCGTACAACGTTGGGGCGGATATTTGCGGGGTTTTTGCGGGGTGTCAAGCAGAAGTTATACGATGACTGCGTGTGGGTTGATCCAGAGCGGGCAGTGTCAATGTGGGAGGGGGCAAGTCGAATCGTCGCACCGTCCCTCCCACATTCAGCCCGCCAGGACCATGGGAGGCAGGGTGCCAAGGAGTGAAACGGCGGCGACGGCGCAAACACCGAGCAGCCATTCCAGCATCACGCTGGCCTTCAGGCTGCCCAGCCGCTGTTCGCAGCTATCAAGGCGCAACCGGTTCAGCAGCGCCAGCGCCAACATGCCCAGCACCAGCATCACCTTGATCAACAGAATCAGCGCAAAACCACTGAACAACGGCGTGGGCCACAGCTGCCCGGTGAGTACGCGCACATTGATCAGGCCGGTCACCAGCAAGCCCGCGACCAGGCCATAACCGACGCCGCTGAAACGACGCAGGACCGGCGCCAGCTCAACACCGTGTGGCTGCCTGAGGATCAATACCAGCAGCAATAACCCCCCCAACCATGCGCCGACGCACATCAGGTGCACCACCTGGTTGAGGATCAACAGCTGCCCGCTCAGCCCATCGAGCATGGCGCCATGGCCGACCGGGGCCAGGGTCATCAGCAGCAGCGTGATCAACGGCAGGCGCGGGGCCTTCCACGCGGTCATCAGGGCGATGACCAGCAGCCCATTCAACATCAGGTGCCAGGTCCACACCTGGCCAAAAAAGGTCTTGCCCAGCACCAACTGCACGGTCGACAGTTCCAACGCCGCCGGCCATGAACCGGCCATGCTGGCGGTAATCAACAGTAACCAGATCACCCCCGACGCGAGGGCCGTCCAGGCCAGCCCACGAGTGATGCGCAACACTTGTCGGTCCAGCACCGCCTGCGGTTCAGCGCCCAGGAGCCAGGGCCTGAATACACAGGCCCCGAACATCAGCAGCACGACGATGAAATGCACAAAGCGGCACAGCACCAGCAGGGTTGCCATGGGTTATTGGCCGACCTGGAAGCTGTATTCGCCATTGCTCTTGTGGGTATCGACCGAGACTGCGTTCCACACCACTTTGTAGTGACCGTCCGCCAGCGGGGCGGCGGGCGTCACCACCAGGGTTTTCTTGTCGGCGTCTGGCGTTGCCAGGTCCTTGATTGCCACTTCGGTGCCGTCCTTGCTCAGGGACACCTTGGTGAAGGTGGCTTCGACGCCTTCGCTGAAGGTCAGGCGCAAGTCCTTCGGTGCGGCGACGGTGCTGTCGGCGGCCGGCTCCGAGCTTTTGAGGTGGGCGTGGGCAAACGCCGCCGAGGCGCCGAGGGAGGCGAGCAGGGCGACGGCGGTTAGGGTTTTCTTGATCAGCATTGTTCCGTACCTTCAGTGGGAGGAGTCGGTAAAGCCATGTGCAGCAAGGGAAACGGTTTGCCTTCGCCATCCAGCGGCGAGCGCGCGACCTGGATAAAACCATAGTGCAGGTAGAAACCCACAGCCTGGGGGTTCTGCTCGTTGACGTCGACGGTCAAGGTGTCATGGCGCGCACGGGCATGGTCCAGTAGCTGGCGGCCGATACCCTGGCCGCGGCGCGTAGGGTCGATAAACAGCATTTCTACATTGTTCCTGCCGGTGGCGATGTAACCGGCAATACCCTGTTCATCTTCATACACCCAGACATCAAGGGCAGGCATCGGCAGGTAAGTGTCGCGTACCAGGGGCAGTAAACGCTGGATATCGTCCTCGGGGAGGAAGTCATGGGTGGCGCGTACCGAGCGCTCCCACAGGGCGCCCAGCAACGGGTCGTCGGCGGGTACGCGAGGTCGAATAGGCATGGGAATGATCCTGGATAGGGACCGCGATCCTAACCAATCCAATATCCGTGGGGAAGGTGAAGGTAAGAACTTTCATTGCGGCCTGTCGCCGCGGTCTAGAGCCGATGGTAGTCTTTAGCCCATGTTGTTGTCAGGGAGCCCTTATGGGCAATCACAAGATCGGAATTCGCCGGGTCAACGTCGAAAAAATCCTGCTGGCGGCGGAGAAGGTCTTCGCCGAAAAGGGCTATGGCAGCACCGCCATGGCCGATATCGCTGAAGAAGTGCAGTTGCCACGTTCCAACCTGCATTATTACTTCAGCACCAAGAGCGAGCTGTACAGCGCCGTGCTGTTCGATCTGCTGGAGGTGTGGAAGCAGGACGCCTTGAGCTTCGAGACCTTCGATGACCCGCGGGTGGTGCTCAGCAGCTACATCCGCGCCAAGATGCAGCGCTCGCGCACGCGGCCCTATGGCTCGAAAGTCTGGGCCAACGAGATCATCCATGGCGCGCCGACCCTCGGTGAGGCGCTGGATGAAAGCCTGTACGACTGGGCCAAGATGAAGGAGGCGAAGATTCGCCAGTGGGTGGAAGACAAACGCATCCTGCCGGTGGAGCCGTCGAGCCTGCTGTATATGATCTGGGCATCGACCCAGCACTATGCCGACTTTGATCACCAGGTGAAGATTTTGAATGATCACCAGCCGTTGTCGGATATGCAGTTCGAGAAGGCGATCCAGACGGTGACCAGTGTGATTTTGCGCGGGATTGGGTTGGAGCCTTGAGTCTTGTGGTGAGGCTGAGGGCCTCATCGGGGGCAAGCCCCCTCCCACAGTGGATCGCATTCTTTCAGACATAATGCGCTCAATGTGGGAGGGGGCTTGCCCCCGATAGCGGTCTACAGGACTACACCGCCTCCCGGTAGGGATTACGCGGATCCTGCGTCCAATTCAAGAACGGCTTGCCGGTGTCCACCGGTACCATCTCGATGCAATCCGCCACCGGGCAGGTGATCTGGCACAGGTTGCAACCCACGCACTCGTCGTCGATCACCTCGTACTGATGGGTGCCGTCCGCCTGTTTCAAACTGGCGATGGCCTGGTGCGACGTATCTTCACAGGCAATATGGCAACGCCCGCAGCCAATGCACGTCTCCTGATCGATCTTGGCAATGACCTGATAGTTGATGTCCAGGTACTTCCAATCCGTGGTGTTGCCCACCGCCCGCCCGGAAAATTCTTGCAGGCTGGTGTAACCCTGACTGTCCATCCAGCGTGACAATCCATCCTTCATCTCTTCCACAATGCGAAACCCATGCAGCATCGCCGCCGTGCACACCTGCACCGCGCCGCAGCCGAGGGCGACGAATTCCGCCGCGTCGCGCCAGTTGCCGATGCCACCAATGCCGCAGATCGGCAGGCCTTGGGTCTGCGGGTCGCGGGCGATTTCGGCGACCATGTTCAGGGCAATCGGCTTGACCGCCGAGCCGCAGTAACCGCCGTGGGTGCTCTGGGTGCCGACCATCGGCAGGGCGACCATGCGTTCCAGGTCCACGCTGGTGATGGAGTTGATGGTGTTGATCAGCGACACCGCGTCCGCACCGCCGCGATAGGCCGCCCGCGCCGCCACACGGATGTCGGTGATATTCGGCGTGAGCTTGACGATCACCGGCAGTGAGCAATAGGTCTTGCACCAGCGCGTCACCTGTTCCACATACTCTGGCACCTGGCCCACCGCCGCGCCCATGCCGCGCTCGGGCATGCCGTGGGGGCAACCGAAGTTCAGCTCGATGCCGTCGCAGCCGGTGGCTTCTACCAGGGGCAGGATGTTTTTCCAGGATGCTTCAACGCACGGCACCATCAGCGACACGATCAGCGCGCGATCCGGCCAATCCTTTTTCACCTGGGTGATTTCCCTGAGGTTGATCTCCAGGGAGCGGTCGGTGATCAGCTCGATATTGTTGATGCCCAGCACTTCGCGGTTGGCGCCGTAGTGCGCCGAGTAACGCGACGACACGTTGACCGCCGCCGGGTCTTCACCCAGGGTTTTCCAAACCACGCCACCCCAGCCCGCTTCAAACGCGCGGACCACGTTATAGGCTTTGTCGGTGGGCGGCGCGGAGGCCAGCCAGAACGGGTTGGGGGCCTTGATTCCGGCGAATACAATCGAGAGATCGGCCATTACGCAGCCTCCACGTTAAGCATGAGTTGGGCGTGCATGGCTTCGGCGGCCAGCTTGCCGTGTTGTACCGCTTGCACGGTGAGGTCCTGGCCGAGGCTGACGCAGTCGCCACCGGCATATACGCCGGGGATGCTGGTGCGCAGCTGTTCATCGACGAAGATACGCGCGCCGACGCGCTGCAGTTGTTGGGCCAGGGGGTCGTGCAGCGCCTCGTTATCGAAGCCCTGGCCAATGGCCTTGAAGATCGCATCGGCGGCCAATTCGAAGGTCTCTCCGGTGGGTTGCAGGCAGCCGTTTTCCAGGCGAGTGCGGGCGAAGCGCATGCCGCGGACGTGGCCCTGGTCATCCAGCAGCACTTTTTCGGGTTGGGCCCAGGTCAGCAGGCGCACCTGATTGGCCTTGGCGATGTCCTGCTCATGCTGGGTCGCGCCCATGTCCGCCAGGCCTCGGCGGTAGACCAGGTTGACGTCGCGCGCACCGAGGCGGGCCATTTGCACGGCCATGTCGATGGCGGTATTGCCGGCGCCGAGCACGATGCAACGGTCGGCCAGGGGCAGTTGGGTCAAGTCGTCAGCCTGGCGCAACTCGCGGATGTAGTCGGTGGCAGCGAGCAGGCCGGGGGCGTCTTCGTGGGGCAGGCCGAGGTGTTTGCTGGCGGCCAGGCCCAGGCCAAGGAACACCGCATCGAATTGCTGGTGCAGTTCGCTCAAGGTGAGGTTGTCGCCCAGGCGCTGGCCGTGGCGAATCTCGATGCCGCCGATTTGCAGGAGGAACTCCAGTTCCTTCTGGGCGAAGTCATCCACCAACTTGTACTTGGCGATCCCGTATTCATTCAGGCCGCCGGCCTTTTCCCGCGCTTCGAAAATCACCACGTCATGCCCGTGCAGGGCGGCGCGATGGGCGCAGGCGAGCCCTGCGGGACCTGCGCCGACCACGGCGATGCGCTTGCCGGTGGGCGCGGCACGCTGGAACGGGTGTTCGCTGAAGTGCGCGTTGTCGATGGCGTAGCGCTGCAACAGGCCGATCAGCACCGGCGCGCATTCTTCGGCGTTGTTACGCACGCAGGCTTGCTGGCACAGGATCTCGGTGGGGCAGACGCGTGCGCAACTGCCGCCAAGGATGTTGGCCGAGAGGATTTTCTGCGCTGCGCCTTGGACGTTGTCGGTGTGGATATTGCGGATGAACGAGGGGATATCGATCTCGCTGGGGCACGCATTCACGCACGGCGCGTCGTAGCAATACAGGCAGCGCGAGGCTTCCAGTTGCGCTTGCCGGGCGGTGAGGGGCGGTGCCAGGTCGGTGAAATGGCTGGCGAGGGTGGCCCCGTCTTCAGGGGGATGGGGGAGGTGGCTCAGGGTCTGGATCACGGTGTTGGCCTCACGGTTATTGAGGTGCTGCCTCTGATGGGCATTGGTTTTTTTGTTGCCTGTACTGGCCTCATCGGGGGCAAGTCGAATCGTCGCACCGCCCCTCCCACACTTGACTGCATTCCTTCAGACAAAATGCAGTCAATGTGGGAGGGGGCTTGCCCCCGATAGCGGTATCAGCGTTTCACAGCCACCGGCCTGGAATACTCCGCCCGCTTGCTCAACTGTTCAAACACCGACGGATACGCCGGCCGTTCCACATAGCGCCCGGCACCGCGCTCGGCGCGCAGGTCGCCATCGGCCCAGACCAGCTTGCCCTGGCTGATGGTGTGGCTCGGCACGCCGCGCACGGTCTTGCCTTCGAAGATATTGAAGTCCACTTGCTGGTGGTGGGTCTTGGCTGAAAGGGTGCGGGTGCCCTCGGGGTCCCACAGCACCAGGTCGGCATCGGCGCCGACGCGGATCGCGCCTTTGCGTGGGTAGAGGTTGAAGATCTTCGCGGTGTTGGTGGAGGTCAGCGCGACGTACTCCTGCATCGACAGGCGCCCGGTGTTGACCCCTTCGTGCCAAAGCAGCGCCATGCGGTCTTCGATCCCCGCGGTGCCGTTGGGGATCTTGCTGAAGTCGTCGCGGCCGGCGGCTTTCTGTTCGGCGCAGAAGCAGCAATGGTCGGTGGCGGTGGTGTGCAGGTTGCCCGATTGCAGGCCATGCCACAGCGCTTCCTGGTGCCCGCGTGGGCGGAACGGCGGGCTCATCACATAGCCGGCCGCGGTGTGCCAGTCGGGATGCTGGTAGACGCTGTCATCCAGTAACAGGTGGCCGGCGAGCACTTCGCCGTACACCGCCTGGCCCTTGCCCCGGGCGTAAGTGATTTCGTCCAGGGCTTCCCGGGTTGAAACGTGCACCAGGTACAACGGCGTGCCGAGGGTCTCGGCGATACGAATCGCGCGGCTGGCCGCTTCGCCTTCCACCTGGGAGGGACGCGACAGTGGATGGGCCTCCGGCCCGGTGATGCCCTGGGCCATCAGCTTGCGTTGCAGGTGATACACCAGCTCGCCGTTCTCCGCATGCACGGTGGGCACCGCGCCCAGTTCCAGGCAGCGTTCGAAGCTGGCCACCAGGGTGTCATCGGCGGCCATGATCGCGTTCTTGTAGGCCATGAAGTGCTTGAAACTATTGATGCCGTGGTGGCTGACCAGCTCGGCCATTTCTTCGCGCACCTGCTCGCTCCACCAGGTGATCGCCACGTGAAAGCCGTAGTCGGATGCGGACTTTTCCGCCCAGCCGCGCCACTGGTGGAAGGCTTCCAGCAAGGACTGCTGCGGGTTGGGGATCACAAAGTCGATGATCGAGGTGGTGCCCCCCGCCAGGCCTGCTGCGGTGCCACTGAAAAAGTCTTCACTGGCCACGGTGCCCATGAAGGGCAATTGCATGTGGGTATGCGGGTCAATGCCGCCGGGCATCAGGTATTGGCCGCTGCCGTCGAGTATCTCAGTGCCGGCGGGAATATCCAGGTCCGTGCCAATGGCGCGAATTAGACCGCCTGCGCATAAAACATCGGCGCGGTAACTTTCATCATGGGTAATAACGGTGGCGCCACGGATCAACAGCGACATGTCGAGTTCCTCACAAGGCTTGACCGGCTTGTGCCAGTTCTAAGTGTTGTCATGCTGTTCACCGTGGGGTCCATAAACCTGTCATCGGTGACAGGAATAGAAACTAGACCGAGTTTTTAGAATGAGCAAGAATATTTTTTATAAGCTTATATAGATATTAACTTGTTGATTTATATGAATAAAAATTGAAAATCACCAAAATGTAGCGAGCGCTCACCATTTTGACGCACTTGACAGGTTCTCAATATGAGCAACATTTCTTATTGCAAATCAGACGCTTGAGATATGCCGCTTGACGGGCGCGGTAAATAAAAATAATTGTGATGCACCAGATTGAGCCCTGAGGGTTCGGACAACTTTCGCGTTATTTAGCCTGAGTAGCGCGGCAAGTACCGCAGGCTCAATTGGAAAGCTGATTAACATCAGCACGTTATATAAGCGGTGCGGGTTGAAGGTCAGTGGTCGGCACGATTATTGAGTGCAGTGGCGGCTGGCCGGGCCCGTGATGTCGTGTTGTCAACGAGGTACTCCGGCCATCCTGCGTAAAGCGTGGGATGAGCAACAATAATTCGAAAAAACCGTGGAGCGGCCATGCAACAGAACAGATCGCAAGTCATAGAACGCAACGGCCTGTACGAACTCGACGCCGGCCCCGACGTCCTCGACAGCCCTCGCTACAACCACGACATGGCACCGACCAAGGTGCATGAACGCACTTGGAACAAGTGGCACATCACCGCGCTGTGGGTCGGTATGTCGATCTGTGTGCCCACGTACACCCTGGGCGGGGTACTCACGGCGTACTTCGGTTTGTCGGTGGGCGAGGCGCTGATGGCGATCCTGCTGGCCAATATCGTGGTGCTGATTCCGCTGACCCTCAACGCCTTCCCCGGCACGAAGTATGGGATTCCGTTCCCGGTGTTGCTGCGCTCGTCGTTCGGCATCCTCGGCTCCAACGTGCCGTGTCTGATACGCGCGCTGGTAGCCTGTGGCTGGTTCGGTATCCAGACGATGTTCGGCGGGTTGGCGATTCACCTGTTCCTGGGCTCGATTTTCGACGGTTGGAAGTCCCTCGGCGGCACCGGTGAAGTGATCGGCTTCATGATTTTCTGGACCCTGAATTTGTGGGTGGTGCTGCGCGGCGCCGAGTCGATCAAGCGCCTGGAAACCCTGTCGGCGCCGCTGCTGGTGGCGGTGGGCATTGGTTTGCTGGTGTGGGCGATGCCCAATGTCTCCCTCAGCGAGCTCATGGCCATTCCACCGAAACGCCCCGAAGGTGCCAGCCTCACCGGTTACTTCATGGCCGGCCTTACCGCGATGGTGGGCTTCTGGGCCACTTTGTCGTTGAACATTCCTGACTTCAGTCGTTATGCCAAAAGCCAGAAGGACCAGATCCTCGGGCAGATTTTCGGCCTGCCGCTGACCATGTTCCTGTTCGCGGCCCTGGGCGTGATCATGACCGCCGCCTCGGTGAAATTAGTGGGCGTCAGCGTGTCCGACCCCGTCACCTTGATCGGCCATATCCAGAGCCCGGTGTGGGTCGCCGTGGCCATGGCGTTGATCATCGTCGCCACCTTGTCCACCAACACGGCGGCGAACATTGTCTCGCCCACCAACGACTTCCAGAACATCGCGCCCAAGCTGATCAACCGCACCACGGCGGTGATCCTCACCGGCCTGGTCGGGCTGGCGTTGATGGCCCATGAGCTGCTGAAAAAGCTTGGGCTGATCGTCTCGGACGTGAGCCTGGAGACGGTGTATTCCAACTGGTTGCTGGGCTATTCGAGCTTGCTGGGGCCAATCGCCGGGATCATGGTGGTGGACTACTTCATCACTCGCAAACAGCAACTGGACCTGGCCGGTTTGTACCGCGACGACGTGTACCCGGCGTGGAACTGGAGTGGCTTTGTCGCCTTTGGCGTGCCGGTGGTGTTGACCTTGCTGTCGTTGGGCAGCGATGCGTTCAGCTGGTTCTACAGCTACGGCTGGTTTACCGGTTCGGCGTTGGGCGGGTTGTTGTATTACGGCTTGAATGCCAAGCGCGGAATCAGCCCGGTAGTCGTCAAAGTCAATTCATAAGAAATACAGCCTGAGGAGATCCCCATGAACGCTGCCCTCGACGTTCTGCAATCGACCCATCAGTACATCAACCGCGACCGTTTGTGGCAGTCGCTGATGGACCTGGCCAAACTCGGCGCCACGCCCAAGGGCGGCGTGTGCCGCCTGGCCCTCACCGACCTCGATCGCAAGGCCCGCGATCTGTTCGTGCAATGGTGCGAAGACGCCGGCTGTACCGTGACCGTTGATGGCATCGGCAATATTTTCGCGCGCCGCCCTGGGCGCAATCCCAACTTGCCGCCGGTGATGACCGGCAGCCATATCGACACCCAGCCTACAGGCGGCAAGTTCGATGGCTGCTTTGGCGTGCTGGCGGGGGTGGAGGTGCTGCGCACGCTCAATGACCTCAAGCTCGAAACCGAAGCGCCCTTGGAAGTGGTGGTGTGGACCAACGAGGAAGGTTCGCGCTTCCCGCCGTGCATGATGGGGTCTGGGGTGTTTGCCGAAAAATTCACCCTGGCCGATACCTTGGCCAAGGTCGATGTGGACGGCGTCAGCGTGGGCGATGCGCTGAATGCGATTGGCTACGCAGGTACGCGTCCCGTCAGCGGGCACAAGGTCGGTGCGTATTTCGAAGCCCATATCGAACAGGGGCCGATTCTTGAGGATGAGAAGAAAACCATCGGCGTGGTGCTCGGCGCCCTCGGGCAGAAGTGGTTCGACCTGAAACTGCGCGGCGTTGAAGCGCATGCGGGGCCGACGCCGATGCACCTGCGCAAGGACGCCCTGGTAGGCGCGGCGGCGGTGGTGGCGGCGGTCAATGCGGCGGCGCTGGGGCATCAGCCGCATGCTTGCGGGACCGTCGGTTGCCTGCAGGCCTATCCTGGCTCACGCAACGTGATTCCCGGTGAAGTGCGCATGACCCTGGATTTCCGTCATCTGGAACCGGCGCGGTTGGATTCGATGATTGCCCAGGTGCGCAAGGTGATTGAGGACACCAGCGCCAAACACGGCCTGAGCTTTGAGATGGAACCCACCGCCGACTTCCCGCCGCTCTACTTCGATAAAGGTTGCGTGGATGCTGTGCGCGATGCGGCGAATGGCCTGGGCCTGTCGAACATGGACATCGTCAGCGGGGCAGGGCACGACGCGATTTTCGTCGCCGAACTGGGCCCGGCGGGGATGATCTTCGTGCCGTGCGAAGGTGGCATCAGCCATAACGAAATCGAGAATGCGGCACCGGATGACCTGGCGGCAGGCTGTGCGGTGCTGTTGCGCGCGATGGTGGCCGCTTCAGCCGCCATCGCCAGCGGCAAACTCGCCGCCTGAAAGGCACCAAAAAAATGTGGGAGGGGGCTTGCCCCCGATAGCTGTGGGTCAGTCACTGCATGCGTTGACTGACACCCTGCTATCG
>NZ_JBMDIS010000133.1:0-11360 GCF_057808775.1 Pseudomonas sp. FG86
GGTGTACTCGATAAAAAATGTGGGAGGGGGCTTGCCCCCGATGAGGGAGTGTCAGCCACTTAGTTGTTAACTGACCCGGCGCCATCGGGGGCAAGCCCCCTCCCACATTTGGATCTGCATCCATCAGGTAGACCTGAGTCTGTTTTTGCTCTGTCTTTTGCCGCCCTGGAACCGACCGGAGTTGTGCCTGGTGTACTCGATAAAAAATGTGGGAGGGGGCTTGCCCCCGATGAGGGAGTGTCAGTCACTTATTTATTAACTGACCCGGCGCCATCGGGGGCAAGCCCTCTCCCACATTTGGATCTGTATCTATCAGGTAGATCTGAGTCTGCTTTTGTTCTGGTTTTTGCGGCCCTGGAACCGACCGAAGTTGTGCCTGCTGTACTCGGTTAAGTGTGGGAGGAGGCAGTCTTTGAACACCATGGCTCAATGTGATGTCCCTTCGGCAAACTCCACCTTGTTCCCCACGTTGTACTTGCCCGACGGTTTGTTCATGGGGATGCGCTTGATCTCTTTCAGCGTCTGGCTGTCATACACGATCAACGCGCCGTCGGTGGCCCAGATACTCAGCAGCAGGTAGCGGCCATCCCGGGTGAATTCCACATGGGCCGCGGTCTTGCCTGGCATCGGCCGCAGGGTGTGGGCGATCTCCAGGGTCTGCTTGTCGATCAGGTGGATCGCATCGTTGTCCGGCCCGAAGAACACGTCGCTCCACACATAGCGCGAGTTCACGTGGCTGCGCATGAAAAAGCCTGGCCCGAGGGTGGGGATCTGTTTGATCAGCGTCCAGGTCTTGAGGTCTATCACCGAGATTTGCCCCTTGCTGATATTCGGCGTGGCAAATACCCACTGGCCATTGCGTTGCCAATACGTTCCCGAACCCAGGTGCGGCATGCCGGACAGCGGGATATCGGTGACCACCCGACCGCTGTCCAGGTCAATCACCTGGCCGCCCCCGGCTTTGCGTGAGGTGGCCACCAGTTGGCGGTAATCCGGGGAGAAAGAAAAGTCATCAAGCACGTCCTGGGCCTGGATGCGCCGGGGTTCGAAGCTGGGCTGGGCAGCGGCATAGGACAACTCCCAGACTTCGTTCACGTCCTTGAGCGCCACGATAAAGCTGTTGCGCGGCGGCGCGGTGTAGACCGCGCTGACGCGGGAGGCTGTGTCCAGCGTCTTGACCAGGGACAGGTCGCGCGCATCCAGCAGCACCAGGTTGCCCGGCAGGTAGTTGCCCGCCAGCACCCAGCGCCCGTCCTTGCTCACCGCCAGGTTGCGGGTATTGAGCCCGACGCGGATTTCGGCGATCAGCTTGAGGTTGTGCAGGTCATATTGGCTGATCCAGCCGTCGCGCGAGGCGAAGTACACAAAACGCCCGTCGGGGGAGAATTTTGGCCCGCCGTGCACCGCAAAATGGGTGGGGAAGCGGTCCAGCACGGTAAAGGTGTCACCGTCGAGAATGTCGATGTGATGGTCGCCCGACTCCACCACCACGAACAGGTTGAGCGGGTCGGCGTGATGTTGCGGTGTGGTGGGCAAGCGGCTCACATCCGCCAATACCGTGTGGCTGCTACGGATAGCCTGCTCATCCCAGCTCACCGGCGAATCGGGCGGCTGTTGCAGCAAGCTCGCCAGGCCGTCGATCTGTGCCGCGCTCAGCTGTGGCGCGAACGCGGCCATCTGGCTGGCGGGGCGGCCTTGTTCGATGACCTTGCGCACTTCCTCCGGCTTGATCCGCCCCAGGCTTTCCGGGAGCAACGCCGGGCCGCTGGCGCCGATGCGGTTGAGGCCGTGGCAGCCTGCGCAGAGGCGTTGGTAGTCCTCGGCCGGCGTTCCGTGGGCGGCCGAGGCCCAGAGCAGCGGCACCAGCAGCAGGCGTTTCATACCGCCACCGCTTCACGGGCCGGGGTCAGGCTGGCGGGGAAGTGCAGGGCGGTGTCGGCGAACAGGTTGACCACGTGGCCAATCACGGTCAGGGTCGGCACCCCGGGCTCGCAGTCGGCGGCCAGGGTCGGTAACTGGCGCAGGGTGCCACGGGCCACGTGCTGGTCGGCGCGGGCACCATTGCTGATCAGCGCCGCGGGTGTGTCCCCCGGTAAACCCGCCGCAACCAGGTGTTCGGCGATCAGCGCCAGATTGGACAGGCCCATGTAGAACACCAGCGTCTGGCTCGGCTCTGCCAGGCTGGCCCAGGGCAATTTCAAGGCACCGTCGCGTTGCAGGTGCCCGGTGACGAAGCGGCAGGAGTTGACCAGGTCGCGGTGGGTCAACGGGATGCCGGCATAGGCGCTGCACCCGGACGCCGCGGTAATACCCGGCACCACCTGACAAGGAATGCCCCGCGCCAGCAGGTATTCCAGCTCTTCGGCACCGCGCCCGAAGATAAAGGGGTCGCCGCCCTTGAGGCGCACGACCCGTTGCCCCTGGTCGGCCAGGTCGGCGAGCAGTTCGTTGAGCTGGTCCTGGGGCAGGCTGTGACAGCCGCTGGCCTTGCCCACGTAGTGGCGCGCGCAGGTCAGCGGGATCAGGCTCAGCAGCTCGGCGCTGACCAGGCGGTCGAACACCACGGCATCGGCCTGCATCAACAAGCTCCAGGCACGCAGGGTCAACAGGCGCGGGTCACCGGGGCCGGCGCCCACCAACGCGACTTCGCCGGGGTGGAAGGGGCTGTGCAAACTGGCAGGTAGGGCGGTTGAAGTGTGCATGAGACGTCCTTGGTTCTTCATCAGGTAGGCAGCGCCCCCGGTTGTGTCACCGGGTGGTCGCGCCAGGGATCAGGGGGAGGGCCGCTGGGCGATCTCGGCGTCACTGAGGTGGCAGCCGGGGTCCGGGCCCCAGAGGTCGCCGTCGGCCCAGGCGCGGGTGCGCGTATTGCCGTTGCAGATCGGCAACCAATGGCACTCGGCACAACGCCCACCGATGGCACGCGGGTGTTCGCGCAGGCGCAGCAGCAACGGGTCGGGCTGGTCCAGCCAGAGTTGGCGGAAGGTGGTGTTGCGCACATTGCCCACCGAGTGCTGCCACCAGTAGGTGTCGGGGTGCACCTCGCCCGTGTTGTCGATATTGGCGATGCCGCTGCCGGAGGCATTGCCGCCCCAGTTGTGCAGCAGGTGCTCCAGCTGGGGGTAGTGTTGGGGCAGATGCTGGTGGACCCATTGCAGCAACAGCACGGCGTCGGCGTCGTTGTTGCCGCTGACGAAGTCACTGTCGATACCGTTTTCGATATCGTTCCAGGCCTGCTGGAAAATCAACCGCATGGCCTCGCGGCTCATCT
Organism: Pseudomonas sp. FG86; assembly: GCF_057808775.1. Taxonomy (NCBI): domain Bacteria; kingdom Pseudomonadati; phylum Pseudomonadota; class Gammaproteobacteria; order Pseudomonadales; family Pseudomonadaceae; genus Pseudomonas; species Pseudomonas sp. FG86. The sequence continues at coordinate 3,272 of NZ_JBMDIS010000133.1, forward strand.
GCCGGTGCGCGTCCAACTGGCGGCTGCGCTTGCCACGCCCGCTGTAGTTGAGGTGCGACAGGTAGAACTTCTGCACATCGTACGTGCGCATCAGCGCCAGCAACTGCGGCAACTGCGCGTGGTTGTCCTGGGTCAGGGTGGTGCGCAGGCCCACGCGAATCCCGGCCTCGCGGCACAGGCGGATGGCGTGCATCGAGCGCTGGAAACTGCCGTGCAATTGGCGAAAGGCGTCGTGGGTCGCCTCCAGGCCATCGATGCTGATGCCCACGTAGTCGAACTGCGCGTCGGCAACCTGCCGGATCGTGTGCTCATCGATCAACGTGCCGTTCGTCGACAGCGCCACGAAAAAACCTTTGTCGCGGGCATAGGCGCTGAGCTGGAACAGGTCCTCGCGCAGCATGGGTTCGCCGCCGGACAGGATCAACACACGCACCCCGGCGGCCTGCAAATCATCGATGACCTGAAGGGCCGCCGGGGTGTCCAGTTCATTGCGAAACACACTGTCGGCGCTGGTGGCGTAACAGTGTTTGCAGGTGAGGTTGCAGCGCCGCAGCAGGTTCCAGATCACCACCGGCGGCCGATCGCTGCCGGGCGGCGATGTACGGGGTGGCGGGCATTGGCCGGCGAGGGTACGCAAGTACTGACTGATCCGCAGCATGGGGCGCTCCTACGAGTGGGCCGGCGGCAGGCGCAGGCCGGTTTTTTTCAGGATGCGGCTGCTCACCAGCATCTCGTCGGCGCGGCAGGCATCCCCCAGCAGGAACCGCAGGTGTTCGCGGTAGCTGTCGATTTCCTCACGGCTGCGCCCATGCACCATGGCGAACAGGTTGTAGGGCCAGCCGGGGCGGCGCGGACGCCGATAGCAATGGCTGACAAACGGCTGCGCACCGAGCAGTTGACCCAGGCGCGGCAGTTGCGTGTCGAGTACGTCCCAGACCGTCATGCCGTTATGCCGATAGCCCAGGCGATAGTGGTTGGGCACCGCCGCGATACGTCGGATCGCGCCTTCGGCCTGCAGGCGCTTGAGCAGGTCGAGGGTCGATTCGACGCTGATGCCCAACTGCTCGGCGAGCCAGGCCCACGGGTCTTCCACCAGCGGCAGGCCGCCTTGGGTGAGGGCGACCAGGCGCAGGGCCAGGGGGGTGTCAGACCGGGAAATACAGACCGACATGGTAGGTGTGCTCCTTCGGCAGGTTGAGCACCGACAACCCGGTCAGGGCCTCGATGCGCGACAGGGTGGCGGCCAACTCCGTCTCGGTGGCGCAGGCGAGCACGAACCACATGTTCCAGCGGTGCTCGCGGCGGTAGTTGTGGGCGACCTGGGGCAGGGCGTTGAGCTGCTCGGCGACGGCGTCAAAGCGCGCCTCGGGTACGGCCAGCGCGGCCAGGGTGAAGGCGCCGCCGAGGCGCTCGATATCGAACACCGGGCCGAAGCGCGTGAGCACGCCGTCTTCGAGCAAATCATGCAGGCGGTCGAGCACTTCACCGGGGCGGCTGTGCAGTTCGGCGGCCACCTGCTGCCAAGGTTCGCGCACCAGCGGCAAGCCGAGTTGCAGGCGATTGATCAGGCGTCGATCAAGATCATCCATGGGCCCATACCTGCGAAGGGGGTGGGGCAAAACGTCCGCCGCATTGCTTGAAGGCGCGCGTGCTGAACAGCAGTTGATAGGGCAGGTCGCTGAGCAGCTGCTGCTCCAGCAGCGCGTGAATCTGCGCCTCGACCGCGCGGTGCTCGCGGCCGTGGACCATGCAGAACAGGTTGTAGCGCCACTGCGGCAGGCGCCGGGGACGCTGGTAACACAGGTTCACCCCCGGCGCGCGGCCCAGGCGCTGGCCGACCTCATCGACCAGCGCATCCGGCACATCCAGCACCAGCATCGCGTTGGCCACATAGCCCAGGGCGCGGTGGTTGAGCACCAAGCCGACGCGGCGAAACAAGCCCTGGTCGCGCCATTGCTGCATCTGTTGCAGCACCTGGTCGTGATGGGCGCCGATCTGTTCGGCGAGGTCTTCATAAGGCCGCGTGACGATAGGCAAACCGCGCTCCAGGCACTGGCGCAGGTCGAGCATTTGTTCCTGGGTCAGCGGCGTGATCACGGGTGTTCTCCCAGGGAAAACCCGAGGTCGATGCGGTAGGCGGTGAGCATCGGCAAATCCAGCGGGGTGAGGCCGGTGTCTTTCTCCAGCTCATCGAGGATTTGCTCCAGGTGCTGGCGGTGCGGCCCGGTCAGCACGAACCACAGGTTGTAGTGATGGTCGCGGGCATAGTTGTGGTTGACCTCTGGATATTGGTTGATCCGCAAGGCCACCTGCTCCAGGCGTTCGACCGGTACCGCCAGCGCCGCCAGGGTGCTGGCCCCCGCGCGGGTGTGCTCGAACACCGGGCCGATGCGCGACAGGGCGCCGGCCAGTTCCAGGCGTTGCAGGCACGCCATCACCTCGGCCTCGCGGCAACCCAACACTTGGGCCATTTCCCGGTAGGGCTCGGCACACAGAGGCATGCCGTGTTGGAAGCGTTCGATCAATTGCTGGCTGAGCCGATCAAGGTCCATCTCAATACCCCATTTTTTGCGCACGGAGGCTGAAGAAAATGCCGCTGGGACTCTGGGCCGGCAATGTCTTCAGCAGGGTCAGGCGGTACGGGTCCCACACTTGCACCTGTTCGCCGTCGCGCACCGACAGCCACAGTTGCTCGCCACGCCCGCTGAATTCCATATGCAGCACACCGGGGCCAGGGCGCAGGTCGGCGACCACCTGGTGGGTCTCGCTGTCGAGCACCTGCACCCGGTCGTTATCCGGGTAGGCGAAGTTGACCCACAGCTGGCGCCCGTCGGGGCGCGCGGTGACAAAAATCGGTTGGCCGGCCACCGCGATCGCGGCGGTTTGCTGCCAGGTGCGCGCGTCCATCACCAGCACCTGGTGGCGACCCACGGCGGGTACGAAGGCCTGGTTGTCGGCGACGGCCCAGCCTTCCAGGTGGGGCATCTTGTAGACCGGCAGTTTGGCCTGGCCGCGTCCGTAGTCCTTGAGCACGCGCTGTACGCCGCGCTCGGGGTGCCACAGGTCGAGCTGGGCCATGCCGTCTTCACCGAACAGCCCGGCCATGTAGTAGCGGCCATCGGCGGTGATCAGCGCGTCATAGGGTTGCTCGCCGATGTCCTTGAAGCGGGTGATGCGCGGCGCGTTGCCGTGGCTGAAGTCAGCGCTCCAGATTTCGCCCGTGTCGAACAGGCTGAACACGAAGCGTTGGCCGGGCGCATCCACCAGGCCCACCACCCGTGAGCGCTTGCCGTCGGGCAGGGCGGTGGCGGGGATATCCGCGACCTGTTGCAAGGTGTCGGCGTCGAACACCTTGACCCCGCCCGGCACATAGTTGGACACGGCGATCAGGCGGCCATCCTGGCTGATGGCGCCACCAATGCTGTTGCCGCCCTGGACGATGCGCCGCTCGATACGCTGGGTCAGCAGGTCGACCTTGGTCAAACCGCCGTCGCGGGCAAACACATAGGCGAAACGCTGGTCACGGGAAAACACCGCCGAGGCATGGGACAGGTCGCCCAGCCCCTCGATGCGCGCCAGTTCGGTCATACCCGTGCTTTCGATGATCTGCACGCTGCCGCTGGCACGTTCGATCACCAGGCCCAGGTCGCCACTGCCGCGCAACGTGGGCTGAGTGCAGGCGCCGAGCAACAGGCACAGGGATAACAGGGCGGGACGCATCATGGTGCGGGGCTTCCTTGCAAGAGGCGGTCGACCAGCCAGGCGATATCGCCGGCACTGAGCAGTGGGCCCCAGCCGGGCATGGCGCGGGCAGGGCGGCCGTAGGTGACAGTGGCGATCAGGCTGTCGCGACTGTGGTCGGCGAGGGCCAGGGGGGTGAGGGGCGGGCCCAGGCCACCGGTCAGGTGCAGGCCATGGCAGGCGCCGCAGTCCTGGGTCAGCAGGTGTTCAAGGCGGGCAGCGTCCGGGGTGGCCGCCGCCCGCGCGGGCATCAGCAGGAACAACGCCATGGCGGTACCGATTATCGATGCGTGCATGACGTGCTCCTTGTGGTTATTTCAAGGTCAGGACCCAATCGGCCAACACCTTGGCTTCGTCATCGGTGACCTGGTTCGGCGGCATCGGAATCGGCCCCCAGTTGCCCTGGGTGCCGTTCTTGATGTGGCTGGCCAGGGTCGCGGCGGCGTCTTTCACCCCGGCATTCTTGGCCGCGACATCCATCAAGGCCGGCCCCACCAGTTTGCTGTCGATGGTGTGGCAACCCACACAGGGCTTGCTGTTGAACAGGTCGTGGCCGTCTTGCGCCAGCGCCGGTTGCAGGCCGATGGCCGCCGTGCACGCCAGCAGTGCGAGGAGAGTATTTTTCATTGGATGATCTCGTGTTGATGGGGCTCAATAAATGTCGTGTTGGGTGTTGTAGACATTGAATTTTCCGGTCGGGGTGATCAGGCGCTTGTCCTTGATCACCTGCTTGAGCTTGAGGGTCTTGTCATCGATCACCACCAGCGCCGACTCTTCAGTCTGGCCGTTCCATACCGAGAACCACACCTCATCGCCCGCCTTGTTGTATTCCGGTTGCACAACGCGCAGGGCGCCTTGCTTGATCCCGGAATACTCGGCAATCGGCAGCACGGTGTAGCCCTTGTCCAGCTGGTTGATATCGAACACGGCGACCGATTGGCTGAGCTTGGCGTCAGGGTTGAGGGTGGTGTCGACGTACAGGTGATGGGAGTTGGGGTGGGTCTTTATAAACAGCGAACCGCCGCCCTGGCCCTTGAGGGATTCCACCTGTTTCCAGGCATATTGCGGGTGCTTGACCGGGTCGGTACCGATCACCGAAATACCGCCGTCGCCCAAGTGGCTGGTGGCCCATACCGGCCCGAATTTGGGGTGGTTGAAGTTGGCGCCACGGCCGGGGTGCGGGGTCTTGCCGACGTCCACCAGGGCGGTGAGCTTGCGCTCCTTGGAGTCGATCACCGCGACCTTGTTGGAGTTGTTCGCCGCCGTCATGAAGTAGCGGTGCGTGCTGTCCCAGCCGCCGTCATGCAGGAACGGCGCGGCGTCGATGGTGGTGATGGTGAGGTTCTTGATGTCCTGGTAATTGACCAGCATCACCTTGCCGGTTTCCTTGATGTTGACGATGAATTCCGGCCATTCGTGGGAAGCAATGATCGCCGCCACGCGCGGCTCGGGGTGATATTCCTGCTTGTCCACGGTCATGCCGCGGGTGGACACGATCTGCTTGGGCTCCAGGGTTTCACCGTCCATGATGGTGAACTGCGGCGGCCAGTAGGAACCGGCAATCGCGTACTTGTCCTCATAGCCCTTGAACTTGGAGGTCTCCACCGAGCGGGCCTCGATGCCCACCTTGATCTCGGCGACTTTGGTGGGCTCCAGCGGCCACAGGTCGATCATGTCGATCTTGGCGTCGCGGCCGATCACCAGCAGGTAGCGACCGGAAGCCGAGATACGCGAGATATGCACGGCGTAGCCGGTGTCGATCAGCTTGATGATCTGCTTGGTGTCACCGTCCACCAGGGCGATCTTGCCGTCGTCGCGCAAGGTCACCGAAAACAGGTTTTGCAGGTTGAGTTTATTCAGTTGTTTTTTCGGACGGTCTTCCGGTTTGACCAGCACTTTCCAGGTCTTGAGGGTTTCGGCCATGCCCCATTCCGGCGGGGTGGGCGCAGTGTGCTGGATGAAGGTGGCCATGGTGCTGATCTGCGCCTTGGTCAGCGCGTTGGAGGTGCCCCAGTTCGGCATGCCGGCGGGAGAACCGTAGGTGATCAGCGCTTCCAGGTACGCCTGGCCACGGGCCTGGGTGATATCCGGTGTCAGCGGCTTGCCGGTGGCGCCTTTGCGCAATACCCCATGGCAACCGGCGCAGCGCTCGAAGTAAATCTGCTTGGAGGCGTCGAAGTCAGCCTGGCTCATATCGGGGGCACCGGTGGTTTTCACCACGCCTGCCGCCGCGTCGCCATGGGCCGTGATCGGCAGGGCCAGGGCCAGGGCGCAGCTCAAGCTGGCGAGGCTCAATACCCAGGTTTTTCTGTTGCGAGTCAGCATTCCATTTCTCCTCAGGCAAGACCTTTGCGATGCCCGGCGAAGGCAGGGTAGAGCGCAGGTTCTTAGTGCCCGGCAAGACTAGGGTGTCGCGTCGCAATGTTCGCTTGACGGCGATCAAGTTTGCCGGTGTGCGTGCTTGCCAGGTTGTCGCAGGGGCCCTTAGCGTGGCAGTCGAACCCGTTGTGAGTACGCGTGATGACCGAGCCCTTCTACCAACCGCTGCATAACGAACAGCCGCTGTTCGAACACGCCTGGCGCCACCGCATGCCGGTGCTGATCAAAGGCCCGACCGGCTGTGGCAAGACCCGTTTCGTACAGCACATGGCGCACCGCCTGAACCTGCCGCTGTACACCGTGGCCTGCCACGACGACCTGAGCGCCGCCGACTTGCTCGGCCGCCACCTGATCGGCGCCGAGGGCACCTGGTGGCAGGACGGCCCACTGACCCGCGCCGTACGCGAAGGCGGTATCTGCTACCTCGACGAAGTGGTCGAGGCGCGCCAGGACACCGCCGTGGTGCTGCACCCGATTGCCGACGAGCGTCGCGAGCTCTATCTGGAACGCACCGGCGAAGTGCTCAAGGCACCGTCGTCGTTCATGCTGGTGGTGTCGTACAACCCTGGTTACCAGAACCTGCTCAAGGGCATGAAACCCAGCACGCGCCAGCGCTTCGTCGCTTTGCGTTTCGGCTACCCGCCAGTGGCCGACGAGGAACGCATCGTCGCCCGTGAGGCCGGCGTGGACGCAGCGCTCGCCGCCCAGATCGTGCGTCTTGGCCAGGCATTGCGTCGCCTCGATCAGCACGACCTGGAAGAAGTCGCGTCCACACGCCTGTTGATCTTCACCGCACGCCTGATCGGCGCCGGCATGAACCCGCGCGAGGCGTGCCTGGCCTGCCTGGCGGAACCGCTGAGCGATGATCCCCTCACCGTGGCTGCGCTGATGGATGTGGTGGATGTGCACTTCGCCTGAACCGCGCCGGCTGCCAGGTGACCTGGCGATGTGGTTTTTTATCCTCGCTGAGCTGTCGGTGTTTGCGATTCTGATCCTGGCATTCGCCGTGACCCAGGTACTCAAGCCCGAGGTGTTTGCTGACGGGCGCGCGCAGCTGGATACCTCGACGGGATTGGCGATGACCTTGAGCCTGCTGACCACGGGCTTGCTCGCGGCGTTGGCTGTGCAGCGCGTACGTCTGGGGCGCTCGCGCGAGGGCGGCGCGTTGTTGGTGGGCGCGTTGCTGGTGGCACTGGTGTACGTGGGGATCAAACTCGGCGAGTACGCCCACCTGGCCGCTGCCGGGCTGGGGCTGGAGCACAGCACCTTCTTCACCTTGTATTGGATTCTGACCGGGTTTCATTTTCTGCATGTGCTGCTGGGGATGGTGATTCTCGGGTGGCTGGCGGTGGGTTGTTGGCGGCGGGCTTATCCGGGCACTGGCTTGAGTGGGGTGGAGTCTGGGGTGCTGTATTGGCACATGGTGGATTTGGTGTGGGTGGTGTTGTTTCCGTTGGTCTATGTGATTGGGTGAGGTGCGGATGGGAGGTTCCCTGGGAGTGGTGGTGTGTTGGGCGGTGCTGGTGGCGCTGAGTGTTGGTACGGTCTTGACTGGCGCGTCTGGGCTGTGGGGAGTGGTGCTGGGGTTGGCGGTGGTGAAGGGGTGGGTGATTGTGGATGGGTTTATGGAATTGCGGCATGGGCCTTGGGGGTGGCGTTTGGCGATGGTGGGGTGGGGGGTGGTGATAGTGGGGGGGATTGCGTTGGTTTGAGCGGGGGGGTATTGGTTGCTGGGGTGATGAGTACATGGGCTGGTTGACTGAGTACATATCCATTTCTGCGGTAACGGCGACTGGCGGTTCCGCTCTTACAGCGGGTCACTTTTGGCAAACGCCCCAAAAGTAACCAAAAGGTCTATGCCCCACCACTCGGCACCTCGCTTAGGCTCGGTGTGCCCTCACTCCGGCTTTGGAGCGTGGGCCGCCGTCATGGGCCATCCCTGGCCCAGGACGGCTAACCCGGCGTCCTG
>NZ_JBMDIS010000134.1:0-11321 GCF_057808775.1 Pseudomonas sp. FG86
GCTGCCTGGCACACTGCAGCGTTCTTATTGGGGCTGCTGCGCAGCCCAACGCGGGACAAGCCCGCTCGCCACAGAAAAAAGTGAGTAGATGCCATTGCGCATAAGGGCTTCGCCGAAAGAGGCCTCATACTCAAAAAGTCGGAAATGGCCTGACGATTGGGGGTTATCTTCGCGAATGGTACAGGCTCACCTTGCGAAACTCCCAAGGTTCGGCCAAGTCCGGCAGCGTCAGCGCATCGAGTATCTCCAGCCGCCGATAGGCCGGGTGCTGGAAGTCCCGCACTCGCGAATCCGCCACCAGCGCTTCGCGGCCACGGCTGAGGAAGTGGTCGAGCAAGGGCAGGTTGGCGCGGTCGTACAGCACATCAGCCACCAGGATCAGGTCGAAGCGGTCGGCTTCGGCGAAAAAGTCCGCCGAGTAGCTCAGTTCCACACCATTGAGTTCGGCATTCGCGCGGCAGGACGCTAACGCCAGCGGATCCAGGTCGCAGGCAACCACTTCCAACGCGCCCGCCTTGACCGCCGCAATCCCGGCCACACCGGAGCCGGCGCCGAAATCCAGCACGCGCTTGCCCTTCACCCATTCCGGGTTCGCTGCCAGGTACCGCGCCAGTGCCAGGCCACTGGCCCAGCAAAAACTCCAGTAGGGCGGTTCATGCAGGATGCGCCGGGTTTCTTCGGGGCTGAAGGCGCGGTCCATATTGTCGGCATCGAGCAGCCACAACGACAGCTCGGTGCCCGGCAGGGGGCAGGGCACCAGGTGCGCGTCGCCGATCAGTTCGCTCAGGGCGCGTTGCAGGTCCAGCGGTGGCGTCATGGTGCCTTGACGAGTTGCAGGGGGCCGGTGGTCTGGGTGATCGCCTGGGTGATGCGTACGGCGGGCAGGTGCAGGATCAACTGGCCGGACTGGCTGGCACGGCCGCGTAACTCAACCCGTGCACCGGCCGGGAACGCTTCGGGGTTGAAGCGCAGGCGGAAGGCCAGGGGCTTGCCGTTGCCACTGAGCACGCTGCTGGCGAGCAGTTGTTGCGGGCGGCTGCGGTCGTCGATCACCAGCAGCGCCATCTCCACCTCGGCGCCACTGGGAACGTTGGTGAGGGTACCGTTGATTTCCCGTTGATAGGCCGGCAGCGGGCCGACGTCTTCAATGCCTGGGACTTTTTTCTCTTGCTGCGGCGTCGGTTGTGGCGTCGATGGTTTCGGGGCTTCGCTGCTGCAGGCGACCAGAACACTGAACAGGGTGAGTAAAACAAGCGGTCGTAACTGCATGTACGGCTCCAGAAAGGACAAAATCCGTGGCTTAAAAAGTATGAAACATAATAGTCAGCCTATATACCGTAAAGGCTATGGCTTGTCTTGCCACGGGGATGCGCTACCATGGCCCTCCCTGTGCGACACGCGTAGCGTGTCTCCAGCATCAAGCTGTATGGTCAGCTTGATGGGATTTCCGCAAGGAAATCGAATACTTGGGTAGCCACCCCCAGGAAACAAAACCTGCCCGGAAGTCCATTGCCTTCAAGGACTTATCGCTGCGGCGACAGGCAAGCCCAAAGGTCGTTTAGCCCTCGGTAGCACGACCGCAGAACCGGTACCCCCGGTTTTGGAGAGCCTCTTAAATCTAACCCTTGTGGGAGCCCAGACCCCCGCAGGGGTCTCCTCCTGCCCGTTTGCAACAGGAGGTTACAATTCAGAGGCGAGCGACCTATTAGGTCGTCCCCGCTTCCATTTCTCCGGAGACATGAGCGAAAGCTCTGTCTGTCATTGTCCAACCATCGCTTTCACTGGATGGTAGCGGACTCGTTGTGCGACCAACGGTAGCCTAGGGCGACGTGCATCACTGGCAACGGTGTTGTTCGGAGCTCGCCCGACAACGTAGCCCCCGTAATGGGTACAGATCTTCCGTGAGGAAGCCTGTAGAGACTCGGAGCTGCACCGGGTTGAGGCGCAAGGCTGACTGGTAGGGACAACTAATGTGAACCGCTGATAAACGCCGTGAGCATGAAGGAGCCAAAGCTGCTGTCAGGCTCTAACCAAAAGGTACGTGGTCGGTTATCCCTGTAGGGAGTGGAGATACGTCGTCATCAAGACCACCGGCGAAAAGGCGGGTCCTAACCCAGTCGTGTGACAGATAGGGAACGTGGTAAGCCTGTATCGCTGCCCTTTGGGCAGGTGAACCGCAAGGAACACTGTTGGCGGTGCGGGTATGGGATCGCAGAGAAAGCGAACGCCAGGCTGTAATGGTCTGGACAGGGGTTGGAACATCACCCCACGGGAAACCGGGCAGACTTCTGCGTGGTCTTCTGTCGCAATGACTCTGACTGAGACCGTCTCATCAACTTCAGGGCTTAGCTTCATCGGCCCTTGATAATCCTACCCTTTCGGGGTGCATGCACCCCGAAAGGGGTACGTGCGCCTTCCGCTCGGGTGGTTTCACTTTGAGAGGAAAGCAGCATGAAAGAGCTCAGCCAGCATGGTGAGCCTGCGCTTTCCGGCATTCCACAGCAGTGGCACGACGTCGATTGGTGTCGGGTCCAGCGGAACGTCCGGGAAATGCAGGTGCGAATTGCGAAGGCTTGTCGGGAGGGCAAATGGCGTAGGGTCAAATCCCTGCAACGGATGCTCACCCGCTCGAAGTCGGCTAGATACTTGGCCGTACGGAGAGTCACGGAAAATCAGGGGAGCCGCACGGCGGGAGTCGATAAGCAACTCTGGGATACACCTAACGCGAAATGGAGTGCGGTTGGTTTGTTGAAAACGCGGGGTTACAAGGCTCGGCCACTACGGCGAGTCTACATCCCGAAGTCGGATGGTCGGGAGCGCCCGCTGGGCATACCAACCATGACGGATAGAGCCATGCAAGCGCTGTACATGCTGGCTCTGTCTCCCGTCGCTGAAACCCGAGGCGATCCCAATAGCTACGGCTTCAGGATCGAACGTTCCACGGCGGATGCAATGGCGCAGTTGTTCGTATGCTTATCCCAAAAAGTCTCGGCTCAATGGGTACTGGACGCGGACATCGAAGGATTTTTCGACAACATCAACCATGAATGGCTGCTAAGGAATGTCCCAACGGATGTACGGATGCTTCGGCAGTGGTTGAAGGCCGGCGTCATCCACAAGGGGCAGTTACACGCAACGGATGCGGGTACGCCACAAGGGGGGATCATTTCCCCCGTGTTGGCAAATCTGGCACTAGATGGTCTGGAAACACTCCTCAAGCAACACCTAGGAGTGACAAGGGCGAAAAAGCTGAAGGTGAATTTGGTGCGATACGCAGATGACTTCGTGATCACGGGTACCTCTCCGGAGGTACTGGAAAACGAGGTGAAACCTTGGGTAGAGCAATTCCTCGTAACACGAGGACTACGGCTGTCACTCAAGAAAACGCGGCTCGTCCACATCGACGAAGGCTTCGACTTCCTTGGATGGAATTTCCGGAAATACGAAGGAACGTTGCTGATCAAGCCGAGTAAAAAGAACGTCAAGGCGTTCTATAGCAAGGTCAGGGAAGCAATCGACACCCATAAGACGAGTAAGCAGGAAGATTTGATCCGACTGCTGAACCCGATGTTAAGGGGGTGGGCGTTTTACCATCAGCCAGTAGTGGCCAAGCAAGTGTATAGCTGGATGGACCACAGAGTTTTTGTGAAACTCTGGCGTTGGGCGAAAAGGCGACATCCCAACAAATCTCTTGAATGGGTCCGGAAGAAGTATTTTCGAACCATCGCAGGGAAAAGTTGGATGTTCGCAACCACGGTTCTGGAGGCGAACGGCAAGAGGCGGGAGATCGGGCTGTATTCCCTTGCGGATACTCCGATCGAGCGGCACAAGAAGGTGAGTGGGGATTACAACCCCTACGACCCTGCCATGGAGACGATGGGCGAAAAGCTGCGGATGGACCGGATGCTGAATAAGCTGAAGTACCGGAAACAAATCGGTAGCCTCTACGCCAGTCAAAAAGGTTTGTGCCTGTTGTGTAAGCAGCCGATCACCAAAGAGACGGGATGGCACGACCATCACATAATCTTCCGCACACAGGGCGGTAGTGACTCAATGGGGAATCGGGTACTCTTGCACCCCAACTGCCACCATCAGCTCCACACCCGTGGTCTGCACGTGGACAAACCGGCTCCCTCTGGGGGCTTAATGACGGCTTGAGCCGTATGCGTCGAAAGGCGCACGTACGGTTCTTAGGGGGGGATAAGCCAGTAATGGCTCATCCCCACCCGACTTTTTTGTTGCCTGCCACCATGCACTGTCCCTTCTGCGGTGCCAACGACACCAAGGTCATTGACTCACGTCTGGTCGCCGAGGGCGATCAAGTGCGTCGCCGGCGCGAATGCCTGGCCTGCGGTGAACGTTTCACCACCTTCGAAACCGCCGAACTGGTATTGCCACGTCTGATCAAGTCCGACGGCAGTCGCCAGCCTTTCGATGAAGACAAATTGCGCGCCGGTATGCAGCGCGCCCTGGAAAAACGCCCGGTGAGTGTCGAGCGGCTGGAGGCGGCGCTGGTGCATATCAAGCACAAGCTACGTGCGACCGGCGAGCGCGAGGTCAAGAGCCTGGTGGTTGGAGAGCTGGTGATGGGCGAGCTGCAAAAGCTCGACGAAGTCGCCTATATCCGTTTCGCCTCGGTGTATCGACGCTTCCAGGACCTCAATGAGTTCCGCGAAGAGATCGACCGCCTGGCCCGTGAGCCGGTCAAGAAATGAACCCACCTTCTGCTGAACAGGCTGTCCTCGACGCTCACTACATGGCCCGCGCCCTCGAATTGGCGCGTAATGGCCTGTACACCACCCATCCCAACCCGCGAGTGGGCTGCGTGATTGTGCGTGATGGGCAGGTCGTCGGCGAAGGCTGGCATGTGCGCACCGGCGAGCCCCATGCCGAAGTGCATGCCTTGCGCGCTGCCGGGGGTAAAGCCCGAGGCGCCACGGCCTATGTGACCCTCGAGCCTTGCAGCCACTATGGCCATACCCCGCCTTGCGCCGACGCACTGGTGAGTGCCGGGCTGGCGCGGGTGGTCGCGGCGATGCAGGACCCTAACCCGGAAGTTGCCGGGCGCGGCATGCAGCGCCTGGCCCAGGCCGGTATCGAGGTCTACAGCGGTGTGCTGGAAGGGGAAGCCCGCGCCCTCAATAAAGGCTTCCTCAAGCGCATGGAGCACGGCCTGCCGTTTGTGCGGGTCAAGCTGGCGATGAGCCTGGATGGCCGCACTGCGATGGCCAGCGGCGAGAGCCAATGGATCACCGGGCCCGCCGCCCGCGCCGCCGTGCAGCGCCTGCGCGCCCAGGCCAGTGTGGTGCTGACCGGCGCCGACACGGTATTGGCCGACGGTGCGCGCCTGACCGTGCGCGCCGCGGAATTGGGCCTGGATGACGCCACCACCGCCCTGGCCATGTCACGCCCGCCGTTGCGCGTGCTGATCGACGGCCGCCTGCGGGTGCCGCTCAATGCGCCGTTCTTCAAGGCCGGCCCGGCGCTGGTCATTACCTGCGTCACTGCGGAAAACCAGTTCCCCCGTGGCCCCGAATGCCTGGTGGTGCCCGGCGTCGATGGCCAGGTTGACCTACGCTCGGCGCTGGTGGCGCTGGCGGCCCGTGGCGTCAATGAAGTGCTGGTGGAAGCCGGCCCAAGCCTGGCGGGTGCATTTGCCCAGCAGGGCCTGGTCGACGAATACGTGATTTTCGTCGCCGGCAAGTTCCTCGGTTCCGCCGCTCGGCCTTTGCTGGACTGGCCGCTTGAGAAACTGGCGGATGCCCCCCAACTCAAGATCACTGAAATGCGCGCTGTAGGCGACGACTGGCGAGTCACTGCCATCCCGCTTCCACCCGCGCGCGTATAATTCTGACCGGGCGCTCAAGTGCCCGTCCCGTTTTCCAGGAGAAGGCCATGTTCACCGGCATTATCGAATCCATCGGCAGCATCCGTGCCATGACCCCCAAGGGCGGCGATGTGCGCCTGCTGGTTGAAACCGGCAAGCTCGACCTCGACGACGTCAAATTGGGCGACAGCATCGCGGTCAGCGGCGTGTGCCTGACCGTCATCGAGCTGACGGGCAACGGTTTTGCCGCCGACGTCAGCCGGGAAACCCTGGACTGCACCGCGATGAACGACCTCAAGGCTGGCAGCCCGGTCAACCTGGAAAAAGCCCTGACCCCGACCACCCGCCTGGGCGGCCACCTGGTCAGCGGCCACGTCGACGGTGTCGGCGAAGTGGTATCGCGCAGCGAAAACGCACGCGCCGTGGAATTTCGCATCCGCGCGCCAAAAGAATTGGCCAAGTACATCGCCCACAAAGGCTCGATCACCGTCGACGGCACCAGCCTGACCGTGAACGCCGTGAACGGCGCTGAATTTGAACTGACCATCATTCCCCACACCCTGAGCGAAACCATCATGGCGTCGTACCAGCCGGGTCGCCGGGTGAACCTGGAAGTTGACTTGCTTGCCCGTTACCTGGAGCGCCTGTTGCTGGGCGATAAGGCCGCAGAGCCTGCAACCGGGAACATCACTGAGAGTTTTCTGGCCGCTAACGGCTACCTGAAATCCTGACCAAGGGGGTGCCCTGTGGCGCTCAATAGCATCGAAGAACTGGTTGAAGACATCCGCCAAGGCAAGATGGTCATCCTGATGGATGACGAAGACCGCGAGAACGAAGGCGATATCATCATGGCCGCCGAACTGTGCCAGGCCGAACACATCAACTTCATGGCCAAGCACGCCCGTGGGCTGATCTGCATGCCCATGAGCCGCGAGCGCTGCGAGTTGCTCAAGCTGCCGTTGATGGCGCCGCGCAATGGTTCGGGTTTCGGTACCAAGTTCACCGTGTCGATTGAAGCGACCACCGGCGTCACCACCGGTATTTCCGCCGCCGACCGTGCGCGCACCGTGCAAGCGGCCGCCGCGAAAGACGCCAAGGCCGAAGACATCGTCAGCCCTGGCCACATTTTTCCGCTGATGGCTCAACCGGGCGGCACCCTGGCCCGTGCCGGCCACACCGAAGCCGCGTGCGATCTGGCGCGCATGGCCGGGTTCGAGCCGAGCGGCGTGATCTGCGAAGTGATGAACGACGACGGCACCATGGCCCGTCGCGCCGAGCTCGAGGCGTTTGCCGCCGAACACAACCTCAAGATCGGCACCATCGCCGACCTGATCCACTACCGGATGATCCACGAACGTACCGTTCAGCGGATTGCCGAGCAGCCGCTGGACAGCGAACTGGGCCAATTCAATTTGGTGACCTACCGTGATTCCGTTGAGGGCGATGTGCACATGGCGCTGACCCTGGGCACCATCTGCGCCGAAGAACCGACCTTGGTGCGCGTGCACAACATGGACCCGCTGCGTGACCTGCTGATGGTCAAGCAACCCGGTCGTTGGAGCCTGCGCGCCGCCATGGCTGCGGTTTCCGAGGCCGGCAGCGGTGTGGTATTGCTGCTGGGCAACCCGGTGGATGGCGACGTATTGCTCGCGCATATTCGTGAAACCGCCGAGAACACCCAGGTCAAGACACCGACCACCTACAGCATCGTCGGGGCCGGTTCGCAGATCCTGCGCGACCTCGGCGTACGCAAAATGCGCCTGATGAGCGCACCGATGAAATTTAATGCGATATCCGGTTTCGACCTGGAAGTTGTAGAATACGTGCCCTCCGAATAAAGGCCGGCGATTTTCGCCCCTTGTTCGCGGTTAAATCATCACTGAGGGACGCACTTTTCGCGTCCCGGCTCTTTAAGAGATTTGTCGAATGACCCTGAAGACCATCGAAGGTACCTTCATCGCCCCCAAAGGCCGCTATGCCCTGGTGGTTGGCCGTTTCAACAGCTTCGTGGTTGAAAGCCTGGTAAGCGGTGCCGTGGACGCCCTGGTTCGCCACGGTGTGAGCGAAAGCGACATCACCCTCATCCGCGCCCCTGGCGCCTTCGAAATTCCACTGGTTGCGCAAAAAGTTGCGCAGCAGGGCGAATACGCGGCGATCATCGCCCTGGGCGCGGTCATTCGTGGCGGTACTCCGCACTTCGAATACGTCGCCGGCGAATGCACCAAGGGCCTGGCCCAGGTGTCCATGGAGTTCGGCGTGCCGGTTGCCTTCGGCGTGCTGACCGTGGATTCCATCGAGCAAGCCATCGAGCGTTCCGGCACCAAGGCCGGTAACAAAGGCGCTGAAGCTGCCCTGTCCGCCCTGGAAATGGTCAGCCTGCTGTCGCAGTTGGAGGCCAAGTGATTTCCGACGAGAGCGATCGTTTCAACCCGCGCGACGAGCGTCCTGCGGATGCCGGCAAGCCATCGAAAAGCGAAAAGCGTCGTGCGGCTCGCCAACTCGCTACCCAGGCGCTGTACCAGCGTCATATGGCGGGTACCTCGCTGAATGAAATCGAAGCGCAATTTCGTGTCGACAACGATTTCACCTTCGCCGACCAGAGCTACTTCCACGACATCCTGCATGGCGTCCCGGCCAACCTGACCGAGATCGACACTGCACTGACACCGTGCCTGGACCTGACCATCGAAGAACTGGACCCGGTTGAACTGGCCGTACTGCGCCTGTCCACCTGGGAACTGCTCAAGCGCGTCGACGTGCCGTACCGCGTGGTGATCAACGAAGGCATCGAACTGGCGAAAGTCTACGGTTCGACCGACGGCCACAAGTTCGTCAACGGTGTGCTCGATAAACTGGCTCCGCGCCTGCGTGAAGCCGAAGTGAAGGAACACAAGCGCTGATCCGCGCTTGAGTTCCCGATGGGCGAGTTTGAGCTGATCCGTAAATACTTCGCCGCCGCGCCCTGTGCGCAGGGCGGCGAAGGCATTGCCCTGGGGATCGGCGACGACTGCGCCCTGCTGGCGCTCCCCGTTGGGGAGCAACTGGCAATCTCTACCGATACCTTAGTGGCCGGCGTGCACTTTGCCGACCCCTGTGATCCGTTCCTGCTTGGCCAGCGCTCGCTGGCCGTGGCGGTGAGTGACCTGGCCGCCATGGGCGCCCATCCCCTTGCGTTTACCCTTGCCCTGACAACGCCGACGGTCGATGCCGATTGGCTGCAACGCTATGCCCAGGGGCTGAACGCCATGGCGCAAAGCTGCGGTGTGGGCCTGGTCGGCGGCGACACCACGCGCGGGCCGCTGAGCCTGACCCTTACCGTGTTTGGCCGGGTGCCGGCCGGGCAGGCGTTGACGCGCAGCGGTGCGCGTCCGGGTGACCTGCTGTGTGTGGGCGGCGAACTGGGCAATGCTGCCGGCGCCTTGCCGTTGGTGCTGGGCCAGCGCAGCGCCGAGGCGGCCATCGCCGATCCACTGCTGGCGCATTACTGGTCGCCGCAACCGCAATTGGCCCTGGGCCTGGCGCTGCGGGGCAAGGCCACATCAGCCATGGATATTTCCGACGGGCTCCTGGCCGATTGCGGGCATATCGCCAAGGCGTCGTCCGTCAGCCTGCTGATCGAGCGCCAGGCGCTGCCTTTGTCCAAGGCCCTGCTCGCGTTTGTGGGGGATGATGCCGCGCGAGTGGCGGCCTTGAGTGGTGGCGATGACTACGTGCTGGTGTTCACTCTGCCGCCGACCGAGCTGGCGCCGTTGCTGGCGGGCGGCTGGCCGGTGCATGTGATCGGCCGGGTCGAGGCGGGGCAGGGGGTGACGCTGCTCGACGCGAACGGGCAGGACATCACCCCAGTCGTGCGTGGCTATCAGCACTTTCGCGAGACGCCCTGAACAGGCGTCTCATCCGTCCCAGGCGCCCTGTAGGAGCGAGCTTGCTCGCGAAAAACGTAAGCACAGCGCGTTTATTCAGGCTGCGCGCGTCAGCGTTGACGAGGTTCGCGAGCAAGATCCAGGCGGCCCCTCGTTCCTGCACATAGAACCGATACGAAGGCCAATCGAACCGATTGATCTTTATCAGCGATAATTCAGCTTAAGCGTCTGTAGGAACGTGCTGTTACAATGCCCGCCTCTGTGAAATCTGAAATCAGGAGCACACGGTGCCCGTCGTTTTCGTCGCTGCTTCCAAGCTGCCTACCCCTTTTGCCACATTCACCATGCATGGCTTTCTCGAAGAAGAAACCGGGCGCGAGCACGTTGTGCTCAGCCTGGGTGATATCGCCGATGGCGCGCCGGTACTTGGCCGCGTGCACTCCGAGTGCCTGACTGGCGATGCGCTGTTCAGCCAGCGCTGCGATTGTGGCTCGCAGTTGGAGGCCGCGATGCAAGCCATCGCCCGTGAAGGCCGGGGCGTGCTGCTGTACCTGCGCCAGGAAGGCCGTGGCATTGGCCTGCTGAACAAGATCCGCGCCTACGAGTTGCAGGATGGCGGCGCCGACACCGTCGAAGCCAACGAACGCCTGGGCTTTGCCGCTGACCAGCGGGACTACGGCATCTGCTTGCCGATGCTGGAGCACCTGGGCGTCAAATCCCTGCGCCTGATGACCAACAACCCGCGCAAGGTCAAAGCCTTGACCGAGATGGGCATCACCGTGGCCGAGCGCGTGCCGCTGCACACCGGGCACAACCCGCACAACAAACTCTACCTGGCCACCAAGGCCAGCAAGCTCGACCACATGATGGGCAACGAGCATCAGGGCGAGGTCGACCGCGCGTGACCCGAGGCCAGGTAAAACGGCGACTGTCCTTCAACTGGTGGCAGTACCTGGCCCTGGCGCTGCTGCCGTTGTTCGTGATCAACCTGGTCTTTGGCCACGCTGAATCCCTGCTGCCGGTGCTGGCCATGCCGTTCTTTATTGCCGGTGTGGCCTCGATGTTTCTCAGCCTGCGTTTTTTCCATGGCTATAAACACGCGCTGATCGCCACCGCCAAAGCCCTCGACACCCCTGAAGAACCCGCGGCCTGGATCACCCTCGCGGCCCGGCGCCGCACGGCGTTGCTGGTGGCTGCCGTGCCGGCCTGGATTGGCGCACTGGCGGTGTTCGTCGGCCTGGAAGCGGTGCCGCTGTTTCTGCTGGCGTTGTCGACCCTGGTGCTGTTTTACCTCTATCGCATCCCACGTCAGTTGGGATGATGCGTCACTGGCTGGCGCTCCTGCTGCTGGCGTGCGGCGCCCAAGCCCTGGCGGTCGAACGGGTGGTCAGCCTGGCCCCATCCCTGTCTGAAATCGTGGTTGAACTGGGCGCTGCCGACCTGCTGGTGGGCGTGCTGGACGGCGGCGATCGGCCAGCCGCGCTGGCGACAGTGCCGTCGGTGGGGCAGTACGGGCAGTTGAATATGGAGCGCCTGCTCAGCCTCAAGCCCGACCTGATCCTGCTGTGGCCCGGCAGCATCGTAAGCGCTCCATAAACCCCACCTTCAAATGACCCAAGTACGACCTGATG
>NZ_JBMDIS010000135.1:0-11151 GCF_057808775.1 Pseudomonas sp. FG86
GGCTCAGGCCGAGAAAAAACTTAACGTCGTGTCCGGGATTAGTTGACCACTACAGATACCCTTCATCATGGTTAGATCGCTGGGCTTATCCTTGGCTTCAAGCTCGGCCCACTTCAGGCGCGCCTTGTCCAAGTCCTTACCCAGCGGCACATCTTTTCCTGTTGCGTCTCGGTAGTAGAAGGCGGTCCAGGTTGTACCGTTTTTACGCTTCCTTTTGCGCTGATACATACGCGGGGGAAGTTGTCGATATTCCTTGTTGCGGGGGCGCATATCAGCTCACTCTGGAATAGTCAGGCGTCCATACCGGGCGCGGCGCCGGTTCGTTTGGGTCAGCGATGGTCGGGCTGGCCATGCCCAGTTTCATGCGGGCGAACATCCGGCCAACCAGCGGGCGACCGCCACGGCTCTCGATGAACACCCAGTTTCGCTCCTTCAGCCATTTACGCTGGTGTGCACGCTGCTTTCGGCTGGGTTCAGCAAGCCAACACTTTCGCAGGAACCGATATCCGGAGCGTCGCCTACGGCAACGGCAATTTTGTAGCTGTTGGTGCAGGCGGCAAGATTGCTTACTGGACTCCATGATCTTCTATCTCCTTGCGTAATAGAGCCCAGCCGTCGCGCTGGGCTTTTTCATTTCTGATTCAGGCTCGCCACAGCCAGGATGGCCCTTCGGGGGATGCCTGGAGGCTGATAAGCCGGTAGTGCAGCGCTACGGAAAAACACCGGCAGCCCGCGCGCTCTGTTCACACCTGACTTCCAGAGTGGCGCGAGACCAGATTGGCGAGATCGATGCATTGGGGCGTCGACGCTGGGATGGTCTTTGGCTGACAGCGCGGAAAGACGCGCACTTATTTCGGTTGAAGTAAGTTCAGATAGGCCGTGCAAAACTCGCTATTAACGATTTTCACTACTCTGGAGTCCCGCTCATCCCATGAAGAATCGGGTGGGCCCATAATTTCATCTCTTATGTTCGCGGCAATCGCAGTTAGCTCTGCTTGGCTTTTTTTGATGCCGTTTTCTCGCATATAGAGCCCCGTTATTTCCCAAGACTTCTCTATCACAGAGTCGTCTTGTTTCTCTATGCTCGCTGCCATGGTGCATCGAATCATATGAAATATGCGCTCCTCATGGCGTTCGCACCCCTGTGTCGCTAGAAGGGCAACTGCGAGCATTGCCGGAAGAATTTTGCTTCCTTTCATCTTTCTTTCTGTATCCATCCAGTATTTCGTTCTTCGAAGGGGCGGCGGTCTCTATCCCCCTCAAGTGTACCTTTTCAGGCCTCGACATTGATCGGGCCCTTTTCGTTTTCGGCCCCGCCACACCCATCGCTATGGCTGGGAGTGTTGTTGGGGCTGACCTATTTCAAACATGCCCCACGGAGTCGAGCGCATGGAGTACCTACAGCGCCTGCTCGACAAGATCGACAGGTTCGAATTGCTTATCGCGGGCCTGGTTGGAGCGGTGATCGCCAGTTGGTGGCACAAGGACGACTTGAACGACTGGCGTGCCTGGATGATCTTCCTCATCACCGGCATGGCCTGCTCGATCTACCTGACGAGCATGGTCAGCACCTACCTGGGCGTGACTGAGCCAAAGATCGTCGCCGGCATCGGCTTCCTGCTGGGCGCATTCGGCGGCTCGCTCCTGGCAGCCATCAATCGAGCCATTAAATCCGCTGACCTCTGGGCGCTTATCCGTCAGCGGTTCGGGGGAGGCAATCCACCATGAATCTTGAACTGATCAACTCCATCGCTTGCGGCCTTATCGCACTGTGGGCAGCCTGGTGCGTACTGAGCGGGAAGGTGAGGGACGGCATCCTCGGGAAGCTGATCTACTCGACGATCGCCATCAGCGGTTTCGTCGTTATGGCGCGCAGCCAGAACATCTTCTTCGGCCCGACCAGTGCCGGCCTGACGCTGCATGTGTCCCTGGCCCTGGCCGGCGCGCGCCACATCTTCATGGTCACTTACTGGCAGCGAGTGAAGATCTGGCTGTGCCGTACGCTGAATTGCGAGCACTGCCTGCATTGCGACAAGGCGCCTGGTGGTATCGAGCGCCGGGGTAAGTAATCCGCGCCACGTTTTCGAATGCGCCAAATCGTGTTGAACGATGGCTGAAGTCAGTGGCTTTTTCTCTCTATATTTTTGAAAAGTGACTTGAGATTGGAAGGGTCTAGGCAGTCAGGTGCTATCGTCTGCGACTGCTTAAAATAGGCCTGAACTTTCGGGTTCGCGAAATCGCCCTTAAGAGCCAACAGGTAATACCCGTCGGCGCGAAACTTTTCCAGGCTCAGAGAAACAGGTTCGAAGAAGTCCCTCATAGTGGTCAAGGGTAGTTGACGGTTGGCTTCCGTTTTCAGTGAATCTTTGAAGCAGTACGAGCGTATCGCCGGCAATGGATAATGGTCAGAGTACAGATCTGGTCGCTCTAGAGCATTAGCTAGCTGGCTATACTTGCGAAGAAACTCGGGGTCATCGAACTTGAATCGCAGGAACGCCTCGTCACAGTCACGCAACAGCATAATCGCTCCGGCAACCAAGCCTTGATCCGCGGCGCTTTGGTAAAGTGCGCAGGCCTCTGCATGCATAGCCTTATAGCCATTTAGAAAGGTTGCCGCTTTACTCTCTTGCATATTCGCCAACATGAAAGTCGCTACACCGTGTCCTCCGGCGCTAGCTTTACGCAGCTCGTCCTCGTAGGTCTCAAGTCCTTTCGTTGCCTCCTGTATGGATTGGCTCAGTGTGAAATTGTCAATTTTACCCTGCTGTTCTTTTTCAACCAACTGATTAGCTCGTTGCTGTATTTCATCACCTAAAAGCATTGCGTGTTCAAAGACAGCTTCGGCTTCGGGAGATGGCGCAGCCTGCACCTCAGCACACAGAGCGATGCTGGAAAGTAGGACTAAAAGACGAAGTTTCAAAGGCGTTTCTTCCGTGATTGCAGTTGTTCGAGTCTCCATTACTGTAATGGATTCAATCAGGGTGGGGTAGTTCACGTGCTTGACCGTCACTCCAGTATGAGTCGGAGTTATGGTGAGGTTTCCGATTGGTGCAGAGTTTCATTGCAGAGTCTAATACATGACCAACGTCACCCGTCTGCGGCACGTGCTGCCAATGAGCCTGGACATCAACGCAGCGGTAAACGCTCTCGACAAGGCCATTGCTGATGCCGTGGACGACGCCAAGGAAGCCGGGCTGCCTCAGGGCCTGGTCGTTGGATTGCTCCACGGTCACGCCCATGCCCAGACGCACCAGATGGTTACAGAATCCCCATGACGACCAAGCAGCCAGACTGGGGGGCAATCGAGCGCGCCAAATCGTGGCGCGATTAAGATCATGTCAATCATGACCACGCCCGCTGTCCTGAATGCCCGCTATCAAGCTGATGCGTTATCCTTCGGGAAATTCAGCAGTGCTCTGATAGGTAATTTCCATGCCGCGATTCGAAGCTTTCAGTAATGGGCAGCATATCGGTTGGTCCGATTTAGAGCTCGGCGATCCGCCCATGGGGGTTGCGTTCGGCGTATTTGTTCCTGCTCCTGGATATTCCATTATCCAGGAGCAAGTCAGAGCCTTTGCTCAGCGTGATCAGAGACATTTTAATTTTACAGTGCGTATTGTGGGCGGAGAGGCGATTCGTGCTGCCGGTGTGTGTATTGCGGACTACTCGTTTGATTGCGGGAAAGACGCAATAGAGTTGAGCGTTCTAGGAATCGAATATCCACCATACGGTGATGTCTTTCCTGAGCACGTCGCGGCCTACAAGCAGCAGTGGGGCGGGTAGCCACATCTCGGACCGTTGATGGGTTTGACAGCTTAGGTGTGCCGCGGGTGAGTGCGGCACGGAAGGATCACTTCACTTTGAGCGCTTCTTGGATCTGGTCGGCGTAGGTGCTCAGGTTCTCCAGTTCGGAGGCCAGAGTGCTCGTACCAGCAACGGCTGCCTCGATTAGCGTCACGGCTGCAGCAACTGCATTTGCCCTTTCAAATTCCGCGTTAAGGCGGTGAGCCTTGGATGCTGCGTGTGCGTATTCGCCAGCTGTTTTAGACATCGGTTGATTTCCTTTCAAATATTGATCCTCACCAATACCGGCAACGCGCCACTATTTCAATTCCACCTTTAGGCTCACCTGAGACAATTTATGACAACCAAGCAACCCGACTGGGAGGCAATCGAAAGCGCCTACCGGGCCGGGTTGCATTGTGGTTAGGTTTTAAATATTTGCCATAGGGTGACGCCTCCTAGCACAAATATCAGCACTGTTTTTGGTGTGAGTCGCCCCGTTAGATAAAGTCCAATCAAGATGACAAGAAGCGCCTTCGATATTATCTCTGATGAGCTCATGCGTATCGCCTGTAATGAATGAGCTACCTATCCTCCACGCCTAATTCACTCCTGAGTGCTGTATTCGTACCGTTTTCCGGTCTGAATTAAATGTGCTGTCGCTTCAAAGATCAGGTGATAAATGAACAGACCGATGCCTCCCGCATCACTGATTGAGTTGTCGGAGCTATCCGACGTCGGTATTCGCCTGACTCCAGCCACAGAGGTTTGGGAATGGCTACAAACCGAGATCCTTGCCGACACCGGCAGCATTCAAAACGAAGACCATGCCCACTTATTGGATGCAGACATCCGGGTCATGTGGGCGTCGTCGAGCTTCGAGAAGCAGGGCAAGACAGTCCTGGGCCAGGCCGAACAGGTAGCGTTCCGCGCAGGCGGTTGGCAGAAAGCCCGGATGGAGCAGCAGATGCGTGATTGGTTCGGCGACGTGCCGGCCTTCATCATCACCCTGGCTGCTGACTACTGCGTCCAGTGCAGCGATACCGACTTCTGTGCCCTGGTTGAGCATGAACTCATGCATATCGCTCAAACCCGCGATCAATGCGGGCAACCAAAATTCACGAAGGATGGAATGCCCAAACTGGAGCTGCGGGGCCATGATGTCAGTGAGTTCGTCGCTATCGTTGAGAGATACGGTGTTGGGGCGCCGGATAGCGATGTTGCTCGAATGGTCGATGCTGCCAAAAAAATACCATCCGTTAACCGTGCCTCTATAGCGAGTGCTTGCGGTACCTGCTTGATGAGGGCTGTGTAGTGGAAGAGCAGTGGAAGACGATTCAAAACTTCGGTGAGATGTGATCTCAGTTGATACCCTCAAAAGACTTGGGCGCCATTGGCGTAGCCTGGCATAAATTAAGGACAAAATGTGTTCAGAAAATCTCAGATCATTACCATCCCAGTCCTGATCTCATCGGTACTTTTACTCACCGGGTGCCCGCCACCAGCGTCTTTCACCCAATGGAAACGCGCTTCTACCTCTGTAGAGGGCGTTAAAGCCGCAATGGCAGAATGTGGCGACCCTGTAGCAGGGCCACAAAACCATTTCCCAATAAACGAACAAATAATCCACTTTCAGTGCATGCAGCGTCTCGGTTTTACTCGAAAAGACGGCTTTGAATACTGCGACATAATGAAGAATATGCCGGCCTGTGTTGAAGAAAGGCAGGGGAGGCCGCTCAGCTTGTCCCAGCTCGAAGCGTTACCGTTTGTCGAAGACGAAGCATTTCACCCAATCAAGCCTAATTCAGGCCGGGATGAACGTATGCAGGTTTCATGGCGTAGAGCGGGAGCGTCACGCCATTTTTCATTCAAGGTAGCTAATGACAGCGAAGCCCTGCCGGTGATGTATGCGTGCGGCTATGCGAAGCCACTTGGGTCGAATCTGGACGTCGCAAGCATCGGGCGCACTGCAGAAGTGCAGCGTTGCATGATTGATCATGGCTTTGAACCCAAAAACAAAATTATGCTGGTTTGCCAGACTTACCCCCAAGTGACGGGCTGTTCGTCGACAACTCCGCCGAGTTGATGCAGGCAGAGAGCAGGGCCGAGAGGGGCTTGCTCGTTCAAAATAAGAGGACGTCCTAGACGCGCGACCTTTCAACTCATGGGCACAATTGGATTTTCTACATCGATTTAACGGATAGCACTTCCACGTATTTGTATTTCTTCTTGGCAGCCTTCACAGCATCTTGTTCGGCGAGCAACGAGCTCAACGTATCAGCCTCGTGAATCAACTCGGTCATTTTTCCCTCGAACTCGTTTCCAACCCGTAGCGTGACCCGCAGCCTGGGCGTAAATGCTTTCGCCAGCTTCTTCTTGGCTGCTGGAGCGACAACGGGTTTTGCGAGCACAATTTCTTCCACAGGCTCATTTACTAGAGGAGCAGATATCTGCTCTTCGGGCTGAGGCGTACCGAATAGGGCACGCCGCATTTCTTCTTCAGTTAATTCAGAGCTCATAGAACATCTCAAAGTGGGCAGTAATCAGCTCGACGAATTCTACTAGGATGGCGGCTCAGCGTGTCCTCTGGGAGCATGTACGGCCACTGTGAATTCGTGCTACGTGGTCACAACATTTCAACGTGGTAGTGGGCCTGATAGCGATAAAAATGATGCAACGTAAGCTAGGCTATTGAGGGCTTAAGGGGTCATCGCAATGGTTGTCTGGCTTCGTCTTCGACAACTGAGTGAACTGCTCCAATGCGTTTTGGAAGTCCTCCAATGCAAAGCTTACCGGCTTGCTCCCGGCGATCCATTGTGTCGAGATTCCAACTTCCAGTTTGTCCGAAATACTTCGACCGAAGCGCCGCCAGTGTACGGTGTCAGCCTCGATTACCTGCTCAACGACCAAGACGATACAGTCGAAATTCATGTCATCGCTACAGACCAGCAACGGCACGATGGTGGAGCTTCCATCCTCCGCCGGGATGATGCGACGGTTCGCAAGAGCGTCTTCGTCTTCGTCTATAAGCCAGATCAGAGAAAGACCAAGGCTTGCGACGTCTGACCATTCGAGATGAGTGGACAGCCATTGCTCAATGCCAATGCCGTCAATCATTAACCATGCGCAGGCGCTCCTGGCGAATCCTGGTCGGTAGTAAGCAGCGCTGATAACTTGGTGCATGGCGAAGTCCTTTAATGCAGTGCGGCTGTGTCATAGAGAATGATGATACTCCAGTGGTAACACGCCTATCGTCGTAGCGCCTGCTTCAAGCCGAACGCTTAAACCAGATCAACAGCCCTGACTTCCTTAGGTCGTTGAAGGACAAAGCTGGCACCCTGTACTGTGCAGGATCTGAATAAAACTACAAGGAGGCGTGAGGTGCGCGACAAGCAGATTTGGGAACTGACAGCGAGCGATCTGCACGATGTTGGAGTATGGTGCTTTCCGATGGACGAGTCCGTTGAGGATGAATGCACAGTCCGACCTTGTGTTGAGGAAGTAGATTTGGCGATGATCGTGCGAGCCGAATTTTGCGATGCCGATGGCACTCACTATCTGGGGTACGTGCATTGGAGTCTGGTTGAACATATTGGCCATCGACAACCCACGCTGTTCCTAAATGACGGCACAGCTATTTCGTTCTGGGGAGGAATTGTTAAACCCTGCTGGGATGAAGCCTCAGATGAAGCGAAACGGATTTCTTTCCCCATCACATTTAAGTCTGAACCGTTGCTCGGGCTCACGCCGATGGTTGGCTTCCTAGAAGGGATGTATTACTTAGATAGCAATGACCAGATTTCTTGCCTTTCGATAGGTGGAAGGTGAGGACAATAGCTACCCTAATCTGACTTACACCAGTGCTTGAAAGCGGCAAAAAGCCAGAGCTAGTCGACCGGTTCTGGCCCAGAGCGTGTAAAAACGCCAAGGGGCCTCTGTCGGAAATCTATAAGCCTTGTGTCCCCATACTCATACCGTCTTGACGTTAATAGCTGCGCCGATAGTGGTCAGCCACATTTGTGGCTCCGTTACGTGGAATGAGCTCCATGCGCAGCAAAAGCCCGGCTGAATAGAGGCCAGAACTTGTGAGAGGTCTGGGGCTTTTTGCTACCTCTACCGGCGCGCATATCCATGGGTTCGGTGGCGAACCAGATAGAGTCGATGCGGATCACTGGGCAAGCTCACGGATAAAACGGGCGCACCCTTCAGGGTCTGAAGATGGCCAGTGCACGGTTAATTTTTGCTGCCCGAAAGGGATCTCGATACTGACAGGCATTTGCAGATCAGGCCGAGTCGCCGGCTCTAGTTTCATCGGGACGAAAGCGGGCAATGCCGGCGCCTGACGATCACGATAAGCGGGTATCCATTTTCGAACCAAGTTAGCGTTGATGCCATGGCGCAGGGCCACGCTGGCCATGGACACGCCAGGTTGTAGGCATTCCTGGACGACTTGGGCTTTGAAAGGTTTGGGATAAGAAGTTCTTTGGCGCATGGCAATCCTGAAAATAATGGCGATGGTGTCCACGTATTTTTAAGGTAAGCGTTCAGCGATCACACCTTCCCATTGCAACTGCTGGCGCCGTTGATCGATCCCGCTATCATGCAGGGCGTAGATCACGAATGTAGATAACGCTATGCCAAGATTGTCATTCGCCGTCAGAATTTTGTTCGCATGCTGCCTTTTCATCGCAACCGCTAATCACATCCGTGCAGACGTTTCGCATGGTTTGCTCTGGGACTACGGATACGGGCCTAGCACTTACTTGGCTAGCCGTATTTTCTGGGGGGCGCTTACGTTTTTTGACCCGCTTGCAGCACTGCTACTTTTCATCAAACCAAGAGCCGGAATCGTGCTTACGGTAGCGATTATTTTGGTCGACGTAACTCATAACACTTTTTACGTCGCATTGAAGCAGCAGTGGCTGGAGCCGTTCTACCTGTCCCAGGTAGCTTTTCTTATCGTAGTATTTCTACTCTCACCCATCGCTTGGAATGGCCCTATTCGAGACGTAGCGCTCACCAATCCAGTCCGAGTTTGATTCGCTCCACTTATGAGGTAGAAGCTCTTCGATCTCACTCGCCCGCTGCGTCGGCAGGCGCGTCAGAACGTCTTTCAGATAAGCATACGGATCATGCCTGTTGAGCCGCGCCGACTGGATCAAACTCATGATCGCCGCCGCCCGTTTGCCACTGCGCAGCGAACCTGCGAACAACCAATTCGAGCGTCCAAGTGCCCACGGCCTTATCTTATTTTCGACCGCGTTGTTATCGATGGGTACAGCGCCGTCTTCGAGATATCGAGTCAGTGCCGTCCAGCGCTTAAGGGTGTAATCCAGAGCTTTGGCGATAGCCGACCCTTCGGGCACAAGGTCGCGCTGGGCCATCATCCAGGTATGCAGTGCGTCGATAACGGGCGCCGCTTTTTCCTGCCGTATTCGCCAGCGATCTTCAACGGTCATCTCCCGCGCTTGCCGTTCAATTTCGTACAACCCGCCAATTGAGTGCAGCGCCTGCTCGGCCAGTTGGCTTTTGTTCGTCGCGTGCAGATCGAAAAACTTGCGGCGGGCGTGGGCCATGCAGCCGATTTCAGTGATGCCTTGCTGGAAGCTTGCTTTGTAACCTGCGAAATCATCGCAAACCAGCTTGCCATTCCATGGGCCAAGGAAGTTGCGTGCATGCTCTCCCGCACGGCTTGGACTGAAGTCATAAACGACTGCCTTGAGCGCCGAATATGGCGTAGTGCAGTAGGCCCAGACATAAGCACGATGGGTTTTTTTCTCACCAGGGGCGAGCATCTGCACCGGCGTTTCGTCAGCGTGGATCACGCTTTGAGCAAGCACTGTTTCGCGCAGCGCATCGACCAAGGGCTGGAACTGCACGCCGGTTTGGCCGACCCATTGCGCCAGTGTCGAACGGGCGATAGCCAGGCCGGCGCGGCCAAAGATTTTCTCTTGCCGATACAGCGGCAAATGGTCGGCGAATTTGGCCACCATCACGTGAGCGAGCAGCCCTGCGGTCGGGATGCCCTTGTCGATTACCTGGGCCGGAACCGGTGCCTGAGTCAGCGTTTCGAACTCGCGGCAGACCCACTTCCTGCGCACATGTTGCTCAACGGTGAACACGCCCGGCGTGTAATCCAGCTTCTCGCTGACGTCCTCGCCGATGCGCTGGAGCTGGCAGCCGCAGGGGCACTGGGTATTGTTGGGTTCGTGATAAATCACAGTACGCGGAAACTGCGCGGGGAAGGAAACACGCTTGGGCTGCTTGCGTGGTTCGGCCGGCGCAGCCGGCGGATTCAACGCCTTCAGCTCGGCTTCGATGGCTGCGATGTCGGTGTCGAGCAGGTCGTCGAGCAGGCTGCCTTGAGCAGGGCTCAATTGCTCACTGCGCTTGGCAAACTTGTTACGTTTGAACCAGGCGATTTCGTGAGTGAGTTGCTCAATGATGGTTTGGTCGCGATCGTTCTTTTTGCCCATCCTGTCGACTTGCTGCCCAAGAGAATCAACCTGGGACAGCAACTGCACCGCGAGGGCACGCAGTTGGTCGGGGGACATTTGGTCGAGGTTGGGTGAGGACGTCATGCCGCGAACTTTGCCAGAGCAGGCCGTTCGCGGCGATAGACCAATGGGCTAATGGCGGGTGTTAAAGCAGTGTGATTGCACCGCCAGCCCCAACGCGTTGCCAAGGTAGGCCAAGCACCAAGGCCTGAAGTTGCTCAGTATCCAGCTCCATCTCGCAGCCTTGTCGAATGCCTGGCCAGTGAAACTTGCCTTGATTCAACCTGCGAGCAGCCAGCCAGACGCCAATCCCGTCATGCACCAGCACTTTCATACGAGTAGCGCGGCGGTTCGCGAACAGATAAGCGCAGTGCGGCTTCGCCGCGCCGAACACCGCAATCACCCTGGCCAGCGCAGTTTCAGTGCCTGCACGCATATCCATGGGCTCGGTGGCGAGCCAGATGGCATCGACGCGAATCATTGCGCGAGTCCACGGACAAAGCGGGCGCAGCCTTCAGGATCGGAAGTTGGCCATTTCACTGTGATCGATTGCTCGCCAAGCGGCAGCTCAATAATCGCCAACGCTTCCGCCTGCCGTTTGGGCGTAGCTCTCAACGGAACGAAAGCCGGCAACGCCGCTGGCGGCTGGTCTCGGTAAAGTGGTAGCCACTTGCGGATAACGTTGGCGTTGATGCCGTGGCTGATGGCAACGCTGGATAGGGTTGCGCCCGGTTGCAGGCATTCCTGCACAACCTGGGCCTTGAAGGGTTTCGGGTAAGAGCTTCGTTGGCGCATGGAAATCCTGACGTAAGGGCTATCGCGTCCGCTTAAAATGATCTGACCCCGAAATGTTGGACATCAACATTGGGGG
>NZ_JBMDIS010000136.1:0-10751 GCF_057808775.1 Pseudomonas sp. FG86
CGCCTGTAATGGGGCCGCTTCGCGCCCCAACGCGGGGCAAGCCCGCTCGCCACAAGAGGTGGGCTTACCATAACAAGCCCGCTCGCCACAGCAGCGTCGCTTGCAATGTTTGATTTGTGTCAGCCGGCCCGCCCGGGCCTTCTGCATAATGGCCCAAGTGTTTATCATGGCCGGCTGCTACGTCTGGTTTCCCGTTGACGGGAGGTTGCTGGCCAGGCGCTTATTTCCAGGAGTTGCTGCATGACCTTTTCTTTGGCCGCCAAACTGTCGGTGTTGCTGGTGTTTATCGGCAGCACGCTGTATGTGCACCTGCGCGGCAAGGCCCGTTTGCCGATGTTGCGTCAGTTCGTCAACCATTCGGCGCTGTTCGCCCCGTATAACGCCTTGATGTACCTGTTCTCGGCGGTGCCGTCCAAGCCGTACCTGGACCGTAGCAAGTTCCCGGAACTGGACGTGCTCAAGGACAACTGGGAAGTGATCCGCGAAGAAGCCATGCACCTGTTCGACGAGGGTTACATTCGAGCCGCTGAAAAGAACAATGACGCCGGTTTCGGTTCGTTCTTCAAGAAGGGCTGGAAGCGTTTCTACCTCAAGTGGTACGACAAACCGCTGCCATCGGCCGAGGCGCTGTGCCCGAAGACCGTGGCATTGGTCAGCAGCATTCCCAACGTCAAGGGCGCAATGTTTGCGCTGTTGCCCGGCGGCAGCCACTTGAACCCGCACCGCGACCCGTTTGCCGGGTCCCTGCGTTATCACTTGGGGCTGTCCACGCCGAACTCCGACGACTGCCGCATCTTTGTCGACGGCCAGGTCTATGCCTGGCGCGACGGTGAGGACGTGATGTTCGACGAAACCTACGTGCACTGGGTCAAGAACGAGACCGAGAAGACTCGCGTGATCCTGTTCTGCGATATCGAGCGGCCGTTGAGCAACCGCCTGATGACCCGCATCAACCGTTGGGTCAGCCAGCAACTTGGGCGCGCCACGGCACCGCAGAACCTGGATGATGAACGCGTCGGCGGCATCAACCAGGCCTACGCCTGGAGCAAGTCCTTCAGCGACAAGTTCAGCGGTGTGGTCAAGCAGTGGAAGCGCAAGCACCCGAAGGCTTACCGCATTGCGCGGCCGGTGCTGGCGGTGGTCGTCCTGGTACTGCTGTGGAAATGGCTGTTCGGCTGATCTGATGTGGGAGGGGGCTTGCCCCCGATGGCGGTGTGTCAGGCTAAATATTTTTGCCTGATCCACCGCTATCGGGGGCAAGCCCCCTCCCACATTTGACCTTCAGCGATCTTTAGCTGGCGATCAACTGGCGCAGCACATAGTGCAGGATGCCCCCGGCCTTGAAGTATTCCACTTCATTGAGGGTATCGATCCGGCACAACACCTCGACCTTCTCGCTGCTGCCATCCTCCCGGGTAATCACCAGTGTCAGGTTCATCCGCGGCACGATCTCCACGTTTGTGAGCCCCAGGATGTCGATCTTCTCCTTGCCGGTCAGCTTCAGCGCCTTGCGGTTCTGATCCAGCTTGAACTGCAGCGGCAGCACGCCCATGCCCACCAGGTTGGAACGGTGAATCCGTTCGAAACTCTCGGCGATCACCGCCTTGACGCCCAGCAGGTTGGTGCCCTTGGCGGCCCAGTCGCGGCTTGACCCGGTGCCGTATTCCTGGCCGGCGATCACCACCAGTGGCGTGCCGCTGGCCTGGTACTGCATGGCGGCGTCGTAGATCGACATTTTCTCGCCCGTGGGGATATACAGCGTGTTGCCGCCTTCTTCGCCACCGAGCATTTCATTGCGGATACGGATATTGGCGAACGTGCCGCGCATCATCACTTCGTGGTTGCCCCGGCGTGAGCCGTAGGAGTTGAAGTCGCGCGGTTCCACACCCTGTTCACGCAGGTAGCGGCCGGCAGGGCTGTCGGCCTTGATATTGCCGGCCGGGGAGATGTGGTCTGTGGTCACCGAGTCGCCCAGCAGCGCCAGCACGTTGGCGCCCTTGATGTCTTTGATCACCGGCAGTGGCCCGCCAATGTCATCGAAGAACGGTGGGTGCTGGATGTAGGTGGAGTCCTTCTGCCACACGTAGGTCGCGGCTTGCGGCACTTCGATTGCTTGCCACTGCTCATCACCGGCAAACACTTCGGCGTATTCCTTGTGGAACATGACGGTGCTGACCTGGGCCACGGCGTCGGCGATTTCCTGGCTGCTCGGCCAGATGTCCTTGAGGTACACCGGATTGCCATCCTGATCGTTACCCAACGGCTCGCTGCTGATATCGATGCGTACCGTGCCGGCCAGGGCATAGGCCACCACCAGGGGCGGGGAGGCCAGCCAGTTGGTTTTCACCAGCGGGTGCACGCGGCCTTCGAAGTTACGGTTGCCGGACAGCACCGAAGCGACGGCGAGGTCGGCTTTCTGGATGGCTTTTTCAATCGGCTCGGGCAACGGCCCGGAGTTGCCGATACAGGTGGTGCAACCATAGCCCACCAGGTCGAAGCCGAGCTTGTCGAGGTATTGGGTAAGACCGGCGGCCTTGTAGTAGTCGGTGACCACCTTGGAACCCGGCGCCAGCGAGGTTTTTACCCAGGGTTTGCGGGTGAGACCTTTCTCCACGGCCTTTTTTGCCACCAGCCCGGCAGCCATCATCACGCTGGGGTTGGAGGTGTTGGTGCAAGAGGTGATGGCGGCGATCACCACGGCGCCGTTTTTCAGGCGATAGGTGTGGCCGTCGTCCTCATAGTCGGTTTCGCCGACCAGGTCGGCATTGCCCACGGCGACACCACCGCCGCCTTCACTTTCCAGGCGGCCTTCTTCCTTGTTGGTGGGTTTGAATTGCAGGTCGAGGAAGTCACTGAAGGCTTGGCCGACATTGGGCAGCGATACCCGGTCCTGCGGGCGTTTTGGCCCCGCCAGGCTGGCCTCGACGCTGCCCATGTCCAAGGCCAGGCTGTCGGTGAACACTGGCTCCTGGCCGGCGTTGCGCCACAGTCCCTGGGCCTTGGTGTAAGCCTCGACCAATTTGACGGTTTCAGCCGGGCGACCGGATAGACGCAGGTAGTCCAACGTCACGTCGTCCACCGGGAAAAAACCGCAGGTGGCGCCATATTCCGGGGCCATATTGGCGATGGTGGCGCGGTCCGCCAGGGGCAGGTCGGCCAGGCCGTCGCCGTAGAATTCGACGAATTTGCCCACCACGCCTTTTTTACGCAGCATCTGGGTAACGGTCAGCACCAGGTCGGTGGCGGTAATGCCTTCTTTCAGCTTGCCAGTGAGCTTGAAGCCGATCACTTCCGGGATCAGCATCGATACCGGCTGCCCGAGCATCGCGGCTTCCGCTTCGATACCACCCACGCCCCAGCCCAATACGCCAAGGCCGTTGATCATGGTGGTGTGGGAGTCAGTCCCGACCAGGGTGTCGGGGAACGCATAGGTACGGCCGTCTTCGTCCTTGGTCCACACGGTGCGGCCAAGGTATTCGAGGTTGACCTGATGGCAGATGCCGGTGCCCGGCGGCACCACGCTGAAGTTGTCGAAGGCGCTCTGGCCCCAGCGCAGGAAGGCATAGCGTTCGCCGTTGCGCTGCATTTCGATGTCGACGTTCTGTTCGAAGGCACGGGTAGTGCCAAACTTGTCGACCATCACCGAGTGGTCGATGACCAGGTCCACGGGGGAGAGCGGGTTGATACGTTGCGGGTCGCCACCGGCCTTGGCCACGGCAGCGCGCATGGCGGCGAGGTCGACCACGGCGGGAACGCCGGTAAAGTCTTGCATCAATACCCGGGCCGGGCGGTACTGGATCTCTCGGTCGGACTGGCGCTCTTTGAGCCAGGCAGCGATGGCCTTGAGGTCGGTGCCGGTGACGGTCTTGTCGTCTTCCCAGCGCAGCAGGTTTTCCAGCAGCACTTTGAGGGACATCGGCAGCTTATCCAGGTCGCCCAGGCTCTTGGCGGCTTCGGGCAGGCTGAAATAGTGATAAGTCTTATCGTCGATTTGCAGGGTTTTAAGGGTTCTCAGGCTATCAAGGGATGACATTACATGACTCCTTATGGTCCGCACGGCTACGGACCTGACGGGACTAACAGAGCTATCAAACTAGCCCTGTTTTCAGTAGCTGGCTAATTACTGGACTCTATGGACAGAACCAAGGTTCCGAACTCGGCTATCATGCGCGCGTTTTCATGACAGGCATTGCGATAGCGCAAGTCAGTTGATTCACCAGGAGAGTCGATGAACACCCTTTTTATGCACTGCCGTCCGGGGTTTGAGGGCGAAGTCTGTTCCGAGATCGCGGAGCACGCCGCACGCCTGAATGTTTCGGGCTACGCCAAGGCCAAGACCGGCAGCGCCTGCGCCGAATTTGTCTGCACCGAAGAAGACGGCGCCCAGCGCCTGATGCACGGCCAGCGTTTTGCCGAGCTGATCTTCCCCAGGCAGTGGGCGCGCGGGGTATTTATCGATTTGCCGGAAACCGATCGCATCAGCGTGATCCTCACGCACCTGCGCGATTTCCCGGTGTGCGGCAGTGTGTGGCTGGAGATGGTCGATACCAACGATGGCAAGGAACTCTCGAACTTCTGCAAGAAATTCGAAGTGCACCTGCGCAAAGCCCTGTTGGGGGCCGGCAAGCTGGTGGACGACCCGAGCAAGCCGCGCCTGCTGCTGACCTTCAAGAGCGGCCGCGAAGTGTTCATGGGCCTGGCCGAGTCGAATAACTCGGCAATGTGGCCGATGGGCATCCCGCGCCTGAAGTTCCCGCGTGACGCGCCCAGCCGCTCGACCCTGAAGCTGGAAGAGGCCTGGCACCACTTTATCCCCCGCGACCAGTGGGATGAGCGCCTGCATGGCGACATGACCGGTGTCGACCTCGGTGCCGCCCCCGGTGGCTGGACCTGGCAACTGGTGAACCGTGGCATGCTGGTGACCGCCATCGACAACGGCCCCATGGCCGAAAGCCTGATGGACACCGGCCTGGTGCAACACCTGATGGCTGACGGCTTCACTTTCGTGCCCAAGCAGCCCGTGGATTGGATGGTGTGCGACATCGTCGAGAAGCCGGCGCGTAACGCCGCGCTGCTGGAAACCTGGATCGGCGAAGGCTATTGCCGTGAGGCCGTGGTGAACCTGAAGTTGCCGATGAAGCAGCGTTACGCCGAGGTGAAGCGCCTGCTCGAACGCATCGAAGAGGGCTTCAAGGCGCGTGGTATTCGGGTGGAGATCGGCTGCAAGCAGCTGTATCACGACCGTGAAGAAGTGACCTGCCACCTGCGTCGGCTGGTGGATGTGAAGAAAACCAAGGCCCGCTAAACTGAGCGCCGGTTTCAGGAGTAGACAATGAGCGATATTTTCGACACCGCCGTTGATGGCACCCTCGATGCAACGGGCCTCAACTGCCCGGAGCCGGTGATGATGCTGCACCAGCACATCCGCGACCTGCCGCCTGGCGGCTTGCTCAAGGTGATCGCCACCGACCCGTCGACCCGCCGCGATATTCCCAAGTTCTGCGTATTTCTCGACCATGAACTGGTGGAGCAGCAGGAACGGGCCGGGACCTACCTGTACTGGATTCGCAAAAAGGTTGATTAAGCCCGTGCCTTGTGCAGGCGAATGCGCCGCCGCGCGCTGCGGGCCAGGCGCACCACCAGCATCCCCGCCGCGCAGCTGAGGCCGACGATCAGCCCCTGCCACAAGCCGCTGGGGCCGTTGGGCGCGCCCAGCCATTCGGTCAGCCCGAGGGCATAGCCGACCGGCAGGCCCACGCCCCAATAGGCAAACAACGTCAGCACCATGGTCACCCGCGTGTCCTGATACCCACGCAGGGCACCGGCGGCGGTGACCTGGATCGCATCGGAAAACTGGAACAGCGCGGCAAACACGATCAGCATCGATGCCACCTGTACCACCCGTGGGTCCGCTGTATAGATCGTGGCGATCTGCTCGCGAAACAGCAGCATCAGGCTGCACGACAGGCAGGCATAGGCCAGCGCAGTGCCCATGCCGACCCCGGCCGCGAAGCGTGCCTCTCGCGGTTCCCCGCGCCCCAGGGCCTGGCCGACGCGCACGGTGACCGCCATGCTCAGGGAGTAGGGGATCATGAACACCAGCGAACTGAAGTTCAGCGCGATCTGGTGCCCGGCCACCACGGTGGCGCCGAGGCTACCGATCAACAGGGCGATCACCGCGAAGATGCTCGATTCGGCAAAGATCGCAATACCGATCGGCAGGCCGATGGCCAGTACGCGCTTGATCACCGCCCACTGCGGCCAGTCGAAACGCTTGAACAACTCGCTGCTCTGATAGGCCGGCGCCCAACGGGTCCAGGCCGCCATGCCGAGCATCATTACCCACATCACGATTGCCGTGGCCCAGCCACAGCCGACGCCACCCATGGCCGGCACGCCGAAATGGCCGTAGATGAACACGTAGTTCAGCGGAATATTCAGCGCCAGCCCGCACAGGCCCATGACCATGCTGGGGCGCGTTCGGCCCAGGCCATCGCTGAAGCAGCGCAGCACGTAGTACAGCGCGACCGCTGGCATGCCCGAGGCGATGCCATGCAGGTACGCCATGCACGGCTTGATCAGCGCGGGGTCGACGTTCATCGCGTGCAGGATCGGTTCGGCGCTGATCAGCATCAGCAACGCGGTCAAGCCGACGATCAGCCCCAGCCACAGTGATTGGCGCACCAGCGGGCCGATTTCGCGGAACGTGCCGGCGCCGAAGCGCTGGGCGACTTTGGGCGTGGTGGCCAGCAGGGTGCCGGTCATCAGCAGGAACACCGGAATCCAGATCGAGTTACCCAGGGCCACGGCCGCCAGGTCCATCGGGCTGACACGCCCGGCCATTACCGCATCGACAAAGCCCATGGCAGTGGTTGCCAGTTGGCCGATCATGATCGGCAGGGCCAGGGTCAGCAGGCTGCGCACCTCGCGGTTGATGCGGGCGGGGCGGGTGAGGGGGGCGGTGATGGCAGCGTTCACGTACGGGGTGTCCAGGAAAGAGCACAGGACGGCGGATTCTACGCCTTGACGCGATAGTCAGGAAAAAACCTGTGTTAGGGATTTGTAAACGATCCTCCAGGCACTCTTCACTCCTGGGATCCACGGTGTGACACCGAGCGCATCCCTGTACACTGCTGATCCGCGAAAGGAGCCTGCCATGCTGATTGTTGCCGACGAAAATATCCCGCTGCTCGATGCCTTCTTCGAAGGGTTTGGCGAAATTCGCCGGGTACCCGGGCGCTCCATTGACCGTGCCACGGTCGAGCAGGCCGATGTGCTGCTGGTACGTTCGGTCACCAACGTCAACCGCGCCCTGCTCGAAGGTTCGGCGGTGCGTTTTGTCGGCACCTGCACCATCGGCACCGACCACCTGGACCTCGATTACTTCAAGCAGGCCGCGATCCAGTGGTCCAGCGCCCCCGGCTGCAATGCTCGCGGCGTCGTGGACTACGTCCTTGGCAGCCTGCAAACCCTGGCCGAGATCGAAGGCGCCGACCTCAATCAACGCACCTACGGTGTGGTGGGGGCCGGTGAAGTCGGCGGTCGCCTGGTCAAGGTGCTCAAGGGCCTGGGCTGGAACGTGCTGGTGTGCGATCCGCCGCGGCAGATCGCCGAGGACGGTGACTACGTCAGCCTGGAACAGATCATCGAACAGTGCGACGTGATCAGCCTGCACACGCCACTGACCAAGTCCGGCAACGGTTCCACCTGGCACCTGCTGGACCGCCAGCGGCTCAACCGCCTCAAGCCTGGCACCTGGCTGATCAATGCCAGCCGTGGCCCGGTGGTCGACAACGCAGCCCTGCGCGACGTGCTGCTTGAACGCGAGGACCTGCAAGCGGTGCTGGATGTATGGGAGGGCGAGCCGGAAGTGGACGTCGACCTGGCTGACCTGTGCGTGCTGGCTACGCCGCATATCGCCGGCTACAGCCTGGATGGCAAGCAGCGTGGCACGGCGCAGATCTACCAGGCGTTCTGTGCGCATCTGGGCCAGGAAGCGAGCATTCAACTCAGCGATTTGCTGCCGCCGCCCTGGCTGGCCGAGGTGCACTTGAATGCATCGACCGATCCCGCCTGGGCTTTGGCGACGTTATGCCGCAGCGTGTATGACCCGCGTCGGGACGACGCAGATTTCCGGCGTAGCCTCGTAGGAACCGTCGAGGAGCAGCGCAAGGCATTCGACCTGTTGCGCAAGCACTACCCTGAGCGTCGCGAGATTGACGGCTTGAAGGTGCGCATCAACGGGGAGTCGGCGGTGTTGGCGAATATCGTCCAGGCATTGGGCGCAAGCGCCCTGTAGGAACACTGTTACTGTGGCGAGGGCGCCACCTCCCGTTGGACTGCGCAGCCGTCCCATTGTTTGGGGCCACTTCGCGGCTCAATGGGAGCCAGCAGCCTGGCCACAAAAAAACCGGCCACCAGGACCGGTTTTGAAAGAGTTCAGGCGCTTCAGCCTTGCTGCGCAGGCTTGACCAGGCGTTGTTCCAACTCGCGGCACGCTTGCTGGATCATCTCTTCGGTAATCTGCACTTCGTGGCCCTTGGCGTCGATGTACGAGCAAGGCAACTGCTGCGGTTGGCGGATCACTTCAATCTTGGCATCGCTGCTATTTTGCAAGGTCATAGCCTGTCTCCTCATCAGGTTGTGTACCTACTGTAAAACCCCCGCGTGACCGCGCTGTTACAACTCCTTGCACAATCACCGGTTCGAGCCCCCAGTCCAGCAGAAACCTCCGCGGATTTCCAGCGGGACGTTAGACCGATAGCCTCTAGGCATCAGTATCGGTGGGCATAATTAATCTGACTCATTGCTGTTACGAAAGTTGTTATTTGCCCAAGTTCCCCCCATGTGGTGTACACGTTCCTCAACGGTGATGCCCTCCATGTTCTCAGTCCGACAGCGCCGCGCGATTCGCCTGGCCAGCCGCTTTATCGCGCCCTACCGCTGGCAGGCCCTCGGTGCCCTGTTGGCGCTGATCGTTACCGCCGGCATCACTTTGTCCATGGGGCAGGGCATTCGCCTGCTGGTGGATCAGGGCTTCATGACCCAGTCGCCACACCTGCTCAACCAGTCCATCGGGCTGTTCATGATTCTGGTGCTGGGCCTGGCGGTGGGTACGTTTGCACGCTTCTACCTGGTGTCGTGGATCGGCGAGCGGGTGGTGGCCGATATCCGTCGCCAGGTGTTCAATCACTTGATCTACCTGCACCCCGGCTTCTATGAAAACAACCGCAGTTCGGAAATACAGTCGCGACTCACCACCGACACCACCTTGCTGCAATCGGTGATCGGTTCGTCGCTGTCACTGTTCCTGCGCAATGGGTTGATGGTCATCGGCGGCATCGTGTTGCTGTTCATCACCAACCCCAAGCTCACCAGCATCGTTGTGGTCGCACTGCCTTTGGTGCTGGCGCCGATCCTGATCTTCGGCCGCCGCGTACGCAGCCTCTCGCGCCTGAGCCAGGACCGCATTGCCGATGTAGGCAGTTATGTGTCCGAGACCCTCGGCCAGATCAAGACCGTACAGGCCTATAACCACCAGGTGCAGGACGAACGACGCTTTGCCGTGACCGTCGAGGAAGCGTTCAACACCGCACGCAAACGCATCGCCCAACGCGCCTGGTTGATCACCCTGGTGATCATGCTGGTGCTGGGGGCCGTGGGCGTGATGTTGTGGGTCGGCGGCATGGACGTGATCAGTGGGCGCATTTCCGGCGGCGAGCTGGCGGCGTTCGTGTTCTACAGCCTGATTGTGGGCAGCGCCGTCGGCACCCTCAGCGAAGTGCTCGGCGAACTGCAGCGCGCTGCCGGTGCGGCGGAGCGAATCGGCGAGTTGTTGCAGTCGAGCAACGATATCCAGGCTCCCGCCACCGGCACGGTGCACTTGCCGGCGCGGGTCAGCGGCCGCATGGAACTGCAAGACCTGCGCTTTTCCTACCCCTCGCGGCCGGACAGCTACGCCATCGACGGGTTGAGCCTGACCATCAACCCCGGTGAAACCCTGGCGCTGGTGGGGCCGTCCGGTGCCGGCAAGTCGACGATTTTCGACCTGCTGCTGCGCTTTTACGACCCCCAACAAGGCCGCATCCTGCTCGAAGGCCACCCCTTGACCGAGCTGGACCCGCTGGACCTGCGCCGCCACTTCGCGCTGGTGTCGCAAAGCCCGGCGCTGTTCTTCGGCAGCGTCGAGGAGAACATCCGCTACGGCAACCCGGCGGCGACCCGTGAGCAGGTCGAAGCCGCGGCCCGTATTGCCCACGCCCATGATTTCATCCTGCAAATGCCCGACGGCTACCAGACCCACCTCGGCGACGGCGGCATGGGCCTTTCCGGCGGCCAACGACAACGCCTGGCCATCGCCCGCGCATTGCTGGTGGACGCGCCGATCCTGCTGCTGGACGAAGCCACCAGCGCCCTCGATGCGCAGAGTGAACACCTGATCCAGCAGGCGTTGCCGCAATTGATGCAGGGCCGTACCACGCTGGTGATCGCGCATCGCCTGGCCACGGTGAAGAACGCCGATCGGATTGCGGTGATGGACCAGGGCAAGCTGGTAGCGGTGGGTACGCATCAGCAGTTGATTGCGAACAATCCGCTGTATGCGCGGTTGGCGGCGTTGCAGTTCAGTGACGCCGTAGAGGTCGCAAAAAACCAGGCCTAGCGTGATCTACGCAGGGGAGGCTGTTGTGGCGAGCGTGCCTGTTGTGGCGAGCGGGCTTGCCCCGCGTTGGGCTGCGAAGCAGCCCCAATAA
>NZ_JBMDIS010000137.1:0-10682 GCF_057808775.1 Pseudomonas sp. FG86
CTCCTGCAATATCTGATACACCGCATTTTGCTTTATTGGGGCTGCTGCGCAGCCCAACGCGGGGCAAGCCCGCTCGCCACAACAAACCTGCTCGCCACAGTAGGCCTGCTCACCACAGAAAGCCTGCTCGGCCCAAAGTCGTCTCCATTGCCCGTATAATCGCCGCTTTTATCCAAGGCACCCTTCCCCGTGGGCAATAAACGCTACAGCTGCATCGGTCTGTATAACCCAAAATCCCCCGAAAACGTCGGCTCGGTGATGCGTGCCGCCGGCTGCTACGGCGTGGCCTCGGTGTTCTACACCGGCAAGCGTTACGAGCGCGCCCGGGATTTCATCACCGACACCAAGAAGGTCCACCACGACATTCCGTTGATCGGTATCGATGACCTGAAGAAGATCCTGCCGCTCGGTTGCATCCCCGTCGCCGTCGAGCTGGTGGAGGGCGCCCGCCCGCTGCCCGAATACACCCACCCCGACCGCGCGCTGTATATCTTCGGCCCGGAAGACGGCTCGCTGGATAAAGAGATTCGCGACTGGTGCGAAGACGTAATCTACATCCCGACCACTGGCTGCATGAACCTCGCCGCCACTGTCAACGTGGTGCTCTACGACCGCCTGGCCAAGGGCAATAACACCCGCTCGGGGCCCAAGTACTGATTTTTCGGGAACATCCGCCGCCTGCAAACAGTCAGCTGCATATCACTAGCCCTTGTTGGAGACAGATCATGAGCGACAGCAAATCCCTGCGACCCATAATCGAACACACCCCTTTTGAAACCCGCCCCACACAGAACGTGCATGGCTGGGAACGCATCGGCTCGGTGGCGGGTGGCGTGATAATGGTTGGCAAAGGCCTGCGTCGTGGCGGGATTTTCGGGCTGATTCAGGTGGCCAT
The DNA here is from genome assembly GCF_057808775.1 of Pseudomonas sp. FG86. Lineage (NCBI taxonomy): Bacteria > Pseudomonadati > Pseudomonadota > Gammaproteobacteria > Pseudomonadales > Pseudomonadaceae > Pseudomonas > Pseudomonas sp. FG86. The sequence continues at coordinate 896 of NZ_JBMDIS010000137.1, forward strand.
TGGGGGGGTGGCACTGACCCGTGGTTTTACCGGACACAGCACGCTCAAGGACAAGCTGGAACAAGGTCGCCAGGAAATGAACAGCGTACGCACCAAGATCGAACGCGCCGGTGCAGAGCTGAAAAACCTCAAGACCAAGGCCGAAGTGGCGGCTGAGAAGGCTACAAAAACCGCTGGGTGATCCAAGCCTTCGGTATGGTGGGGATCCAAATAAATATGGGAGGGGCTTGCCCCCTCCCACATGTTGCTTGATGCATGGCTCGGATTTCAGCGTAACAACTTGCTGTCGAGCACCACCGACGATTCGCCGATGATGCTCTCGGCCAACTGCACAAACTCCGCGGTAGTGATGCTGTTCGCACGCATCACCGCCTGGGCCAGGTCATCGAGGGAACGCTTGTTGTGGGTTTTCACGCGGATCTCGCGGTCCAGCTCCTGCATCATCACCACGGCCCGCGCCACGATCGCTCCGCTGACGTGCTCGCCGCGCAGGCTGGTGACGTCCTTGCCTTCCTTGGCCAGCCTGGCCTGTATCGCCGCATACCGTTCATCGGTGATGCCTCCGGCACGGCGCACCAGTTCAATGGCGTAGTACTCTCCCAGGCCTTCGCTGATCCAGTCACTGGTGTCATGGTCGTTGAAACGGCCAATCGCCTGCACCACTTCGCGAATCAACGGGCTGCTGCCATTCTCGCTGACCAACGGCGTGCGGCTGTTGAGGTAGATCGAGTCGCGCGAAGAGAACACACCCCGGCGCATCGGGTCGCTGGCGCCGACCACCAAGAGCTTGGCGGGATGGCGTGGAAAGGCGGCTTCCACTTGCGGCCAGACGAAGGTCAGCAGCGTCAGCACATCCATGCGGCGCATGGCCTGGCCCTTGGGCGAGGCCACTGTGACTTCGGTTTCGCCCAGGCGCACACGGCGGCTGCCCAGGTTGCCGGCGAGCATCCAGCCAGTGGGGCGGTCGAACAGGCGTGAAACGTTGTCAATGCGGAACTTGTTCTTGCCAATGCGCGGCCAGGCGGTTTCGACGCTCTTCCAGCCGGCCGGCAGCTCGAACGCCAGGCGCGACACCAGCTCGACGCCATCCTGCTGGTCAAGCCGCGCAGTGGGCACCAGGTCTTCACCGCGAAACAGCGCCCAGCTCGGCGTCATCCGTGTGTCATACAGGCCCGGCTTGCGTGCGTGGGTGAGGCGTACGCGGTAGGTCAGGCTGGCCTTGTCGGCGCTGGGCTGCCACACGCCACGGTGGCCACTGACTTTCCATTGCCCATCGGCCTTGAAGTCGCTGTAGTCGCCGTCATGGCCCAGGTCGAAGTTCAGGCTGCGCACCGCCGAACCCTGGGACAGGCTCACGCGGACTTCGGCCTGATCGCTCAGGGGCAGCAGCTTGACGTGATAATCCAGGTCGACTTTCTTCGCGCACCACGCCGGCATGCTCAGCGTCAGCAACACCAGGCTTGTCGCCAGCTTGGTTCCCACGGTCATACACACTCCTTTTTCAGCCGGCGCGGAAGATCAGGTAATCCTCCCAGTCATCTTCGGGCACGCTGCCTTCGCTGAGCATGCGCCCCGACTGGGAAATGCGTTCGTGGTGCACGGCGTCGCGGTCGCCGCAGACCAGGTGGTGCCACAGCGGCAGGTCCTTGCGCTCGCTGACCAGGCGATAGCCGCAGGTGGGCGGCAACCATTTGAACTGGTCAGCCTGGCCCGGGGTGAGCTGGATGCAGTCAGGCACCGAGTCGCGGCGGTTGGGATAGTCGGTGCACTGGCAGGTTTTCAGGTCCAGCAGTTTGCAGGCGATGCGCGTGTAATAGACGCTGTTGTCGTCTTCGTCCTCAAGCTTTTGCAGGCAGCACAGGCCACAGCCGTCGCACAACGACTCCCACTCCTCTTGGTCGAGCTGCTCAAGGGTTTTGCGTATCCAGAAGGGTTCGACTTTGGCGGCCATGGCTCTACATCAGTATCGGAATGTGAAAAGGCCGCCAGTCTAGTGCCCATGGCCCCCGCGGCCAAGCGCTTACGACTGGCGGTGTTGCAAGACTTGTCAGCGACTATTCATCGCAGTAGCTTTGTGGGCCGCAAAGGCCCCGTGTCGTGAGCCATAAATGCGTGACCGCATTGCCCCGATGCCCTATGGAGCCTTGAAAAAACCTTCGCCGAGCGCATCGGTGCGCCGTTTTTTTGAATCTGCGCCTGCCTGTCCAACCGTCCCCATCATCGTCGTCAGGAACTGTTCATGAGCACAAACCCACGCGTTGCCGATTACCCGATCCACACCCAGTTCACCGAACGCTGGTCGCCGCGCGCCTTTACCGGTGAAAGCATTCCGCAGGAAACCTTGCTGAGTTTCTTCGAAGCCGCCCGCTGGGCGCCGTCGGCCTACAACTCGCAGCCATGGCGCTTTCTCTATGCGCGCCGTGACACGCCGGACTGGGAGCGTTTCCTCGGCCTGCTGAACGAATTCAACCGTGGCTGGGCACAACATGCGTCGGCCCTGGTGATCATCGCCTCGAAGACCGACTTCATCGCCCCCGGCGCCACGGAAGAAACCCCGGCGCTGTGGCACACCTTCGACACCGGCTCGGCCTGGGGCCACCTGGCGCTGCAAGCCAGCCTCAGCGGCTGGTACACCCACGGCATGGCCGGCTTCGATCAGGAGCTGACCCGCAAAGAGCTGAAGATTCCTGAGGGTTACGCACTGCATGCGGCGGTAGCCGTGGGCAAGCTGGGCGACAAGTCGACCCTGCCTGAGTACCTGCAAGGCCGTGAAGTGCCGAGCCCGCGCAAGCCGTTGAGCGAGCTGGTATCGGAAGGTGACTTCAGCCTCTGAAACTGTGGGAGGGGGCTTGCCCCCTCCCACATTCTTTCCCGCGTCAGGTCAGTAACCGCGCTCGAAATCCACTTCGCCGCGCAAGGCCTGCTTGGCCTGATACGCGCGCACGTTCTGCACGAACAGATCCACCATCATCCGTGGCGAGGTTGGCGCCGAGCTGTGCCCGGTCAACAGCAGGCCCCAGGCGGTCCAGAACGGGTGGCGTTGCGGCAGCGGTTCCTGGCGGCAGACGTCGATGACCGCGCCGGCCAGGTGCCCTTCCTTCAAGGCCTCGACCAGGTCGGCATCGACCACGGCCACACCGCGCCCGACGTTGATAAACAAAGCGGTCGGCTTGAATTGCTTGAACAGTGCCGCGTCGTAGAGGTCATGGGTATTGGGCGTGTTGGGCAGCAGGTTGATCACATAATCCGCCTCCCCCACCAGGCGGCCCAACTGATCAGGCCCGGCCACTTCGATAAACGGCGCCTGTTCCCGAGCGGTGCTGGCGACGCCGTACAGCTTGACGCCAAACGGCACCAGGAACTCGGCCACGCGCTGGCCGATATCACCGGTGCCGACGATCAGCGCCGTGCGCCCCGCCAGGCTCTGGCCCATGCGGTTGTCCCACTTGCGCTCGACCTGGCTGACCAGGCGCGCCAGCACTTCGCGTTCATGGCCAAGCATGTAGGTGAGGACGAACTCCGCCATGACCTGGCCGAAAATGCCCACGGCGCGGGTCAGGCGATAGTCGCGCGGCAAGCCGTCGGCCAGCAGCGGCGTAATGCCGGCCCAGGTCGACTGCAGCCACTGCGGGTGATGGCCTTGGCGCAGCAGGGTCGCCAGCAGGTCCGGCTGGCCCAGCCACACCGGGCAGTCGGCGGCCAGGCGCGACAGTTCGGCCGAATCGCCGCTGGTCAACACCTCAAGGTCAGGGGCCGCTTCGCTCAGCAACTGGGCGTAGAGCGGGTGATCCTGTTCAGCAATCAGAACACGCATGGTTCAAACCTTTCAAAAACAGTGCAGACGGCCGCCCGCTTCCCTACGGCCACCGCCCACTCATACGATTGCGTTGAATACGGTGCCCTGGACAGGGCACTGACCGATCACATCGGATCGTTGCGTCGCAACAGCTCTTCGGGCAAGTGCTCGATGTACTCGTCCTCGGCCGGCGGCATTTGCAGGTGGTAGCCCTGCTTGTCGAGGTTTTCCAGCACGACAATGATGTCTTCGCGCGACAGCTTGCGCTCCGGCGTCAGCACCATGTCGAAGGCGTGGTGCGGCTTGCCGAACGCAACCATCAACGGCTCCGGCACGCGCTCCAGAGCGTCGCTTTTCAGCACGTAGAGGTACATGCCGTCTTTTTTCAAGCTGCGATAGATGGAGCAGATACGTTTCAAGGCTGTTCTCCGGCAGTGGCCAGGCTGTCGAGCAGCGCCTGGCCCATCAACTCGCGGCGCCAGCCACGCAGCGAGTCTGGCAGTTTATAAGGCCCATCGGGGTAGCCACTTTTGACCAGGGCTTCGAGGGTTTTCTTGCGCAGCATCAGTTCCGGCGCCATGTCCAGGCGCTCGGCGAACGCCTGGCCGAGGGCGCGCAGTTGCTTGATCAGCGTGGCGGCGTCCACCGGCAGCGGTTCAGCCACGGCGGGCGGCCATTGGTCCATGGGCACGCTGCCGGCACGCTTGATCAGGTCCAGCAGGAACTGGCCGTCCTGACGCACGGTGCGCGGGTGCATGTCTTCGATTTTGCCCAGCGCGGCGAGGTTATCCGGCTGGGATTTGGCCAGGGGCCACAACGAGTGTTCGCGAACGATGCGATTGCGTGGCAGGTCGCGGGCACGCGCTTGCTGCTCGCGCCAGGCACACAGCTCGCGCAATACGGCGAGTTGGGCACGGGACAATTTCCACGCCAGCTTGGCCTCGCGGTACACCTCGTACGGGTCGACTTCGCGGCGCAGGTTGGCCACCAGCTCGGCGCCGTCTTCCAGGACCCAGGCGTATTTGTCATCCGACAGTTGCGGGCGCAGTCGGATGTAGACCTCGGCCAGGTGCACCGCGTCTTCGGCGGCGTAGCTCACCTGGGTCTCGGACAAGGGGCGTTGCAGCCAGTCCGAGCGGGTCTCGCCCTTGGGCAGGTCGATGTCGAGCACGGCTTGCACCAGGCGTGAATAGCCCATGGAGAACCCGAGGTTCAGGTACGCCGCGGCCAATTGGGTGTCGAACAACGGCACCGGCAGGCTGCCGGTCAGGCGCAGCAACACTTCCAGGTCTTCGCTGCACGCGTGGACCACCTTGATCACTGCCGGGTTTTCCAGCAAGGCCGCCAGGGGTTGCCAATTGTCGATGGTCAGGGGGTCGATCAGGTAAGCACGCTGGCCATCGCCAATCTGGATCAGCCCGGCAATGGGATAAAAGGTATCGACCCGCATGAATTCGGTGTCGAGGGCGACGAATGGCAACTGCTGCCATTCGGCGCAATGCTGGCCGAGGCTATCGTTGTCGCAGATCCAGTGAATATCGATGGCCACACGGCTCTCCCTTGAAGAATGGCGCGCAGTATATATCGCGAAGGGGACTTGCGAGCACCCGCAGTGCACACGCAACCATGAAAACTCCGACAGGACGTGAAGAATAGTCCGACAGAATCGAATTATCCTTTCTTGCGCAGTACGTAGACCCGCCACAGGCTTGAGCCCGGCAGGAACTCCTGGTAGCTCAGGACTTTAAAGCCGGCTTCGCGGAACTCGCCCTCCACACGGTCACGGGAGGCCACCGACACGATCACCGTGTCGCGACTGACCCGATGAAACTCGCTCAGCAATGCCAGGCGCGCTTCGCTGTTGGGTACATGGCGAAACAATTCCAGGCAGAAAATGCAATCCACTGCATTTGCCGACAACCCGATGGAAAACGCCGAACCCTGGAAGGTCTTGACCCGTTTGAGCAACGACGCCGGGTGATGGGTGCAGGCATGGTCAAGCATGCCCTGGGAGTTGTCCGAGGCCAGGATCACCCGGTTGACGTGCTCGGCCAACACCGGCCAGAACCGCCCCGAGCCACAGGCCAGGTCAAGGATCAAGCCGGGCTCGCCAGCGACTTTCAGCGCCTGGCGCACCAACCACTGGTCGCGCCACGATGCCAGGCGCCGACGCAGCCCGGGCGGGCGCGTGTCGCCGCAGACCCTGGCATGCTCACGGTCGCAGCGTTCGGCGTATTCAATCTCGATCGAAGAAAGGGGTTGTGACGACATCACAGGCTCATATGAGTGAAACAGTAGTGAACGACCTTGATTCGCAGCTTACCCATCGCAACGTGAAAAAAAGGTCGAAGGCGCCACTACCGTCAATCCGGTCAGGCCTGATGCAGATACCAGCGCCAATCCTGCTCTCCCACCTCCCCCATGAACTGCCGGTACTCGGCGCGCTTCACCGCCAGGTACACCCCCAGAAACTCACGGCCAAACGCCTCCTGGGCCCAGCTTGAGCCTTCGAGTGCGCGCAGGGTGGTGAGCCAGTCGGTGGGTAGCAATTCCTGGGCCTGGGCGTAGCCGTTACCTTCCACCGGGGCGCCGGGGTCGCGTTGTTCGCGGAGGCCACGGTGAATGCCGGCCAGGATCGCGGCAGCGGCCAGGTAGGGGTTGGCGTCGGCGCCGCAAATGCGGTGTTCGATATGCCGGGAGTGAGCCGGGCCGCCGGGGACGCGCAGGCTGACGGTGCGGTTATCCACGCCCCAGGTGGCGGCCAGGGGGGCATAGCTGTTGGTCTGGAAGCGGCGATAGGAGTTGGCGTTGGGGCAAAACATCAGCAGCGAATCGAGCAAGGTGCTGAGCATGCCGCCCACGGCGTGGCGCAGCAACGGCGTACCGTCGGCGGCGTCGCTGGCGAACAGGTTGTTGCCGTCGGCGTCGGCCAGGCTGACGTGCATGTGCATGCCGGTGCCCGCCAGGTCGTCGAATGGCTTGGCCATGAAGCAGGCCGTCATGCCGTGCTGATGCGCCACGCCCTTGACCAGGCGTTTGTAGCGCACCGCCTCGTCCATCGCTTGCAGGGCGTCGTAGCGATGCTCCAGGGTGATCTCCACCTGGCCCGGGGCGTATTCGGAAATCGCCGTGCGTGCCGGAATGCCTTGCAGCTTGCAAGCGCTGTAGAGGTCGGCCAGAAACGGTTCGATCTGCTCCAGCTCGCGCAGGCCGTAGACCTGGGTCGAGCGCGGCCGACCGCCATCCACATCCCGCGCAGGCTGCGGGCGGCCGTGGCTGTCGGGTTTCTGGTCGAGCAAGTAGAACTCCAGCTCTGCGGCCATCACCGGGTAGTAGCCGTCGGCCTTGAGCCCGGCGATCACCCGGGCCAGCAAATGCCGGGGATCGGCCACGGTCGCGGGCAAGCCTTCGGTGGGGTGCATGCTGACTTGCACCGCTGCCGTCGGAATCAGACGCCAGGGCATGGGTTGCAGACTGCCGCTGATCGGGTAGGCGCGACAGTCGATATCGCCGACGTCCCACACCAGGCCGGAATTTTCCACGTCATCGCCGTTGATGGTCAGGCCCAGGATCGTGCTGGGCAACGGGCGACCGCTTTCATACACCGCCAGCAGTTCGTCGCGATGCAATAACTTGCCGCGCGGCACACCATTGTTGTCGAGGATAAACAGCTCGAACATCTCGATGTGCGGATGCTGTTCAAGGAAAGACTGGGCTTCGTGCAGGCAGGCAAACACACTCATGGGGTTTCTCATACGGTTGCGTCAGGCAGGCGCACAGGCGCCGCCGGGCAGATGCGCACACGTGTGCGTCATCCATGGGGAGGGTCAGCGTAGGAGAGGGGTATCTGGTGGGCGCGCATGTCGGCAGTGGAACAGGGCCCAGAAAGCCAGTTCGGAGGGTAACGCCTCGACATCGGTGGGACCGCTCGGCGCACACGCGCCAGGCAAGGTCTCGAGGTAAGTGTCGGGGGAACCGTCCATGGGTGAATCACAGTGAGGGAGATGCCCGGCAGCGTCACATGCCTTCACAGGCGGTTAAATTCAGGCTTGACGGAGTTTGGTTGCGCGTTGGCTAAACATTCGCCCCCCTGCTGCGCGTCGCCCTGGAAGAGCGAGCTTGCCCGCGAAGGTCGTTAACGATCACGCCAGTAGCCAGGCTAAACTCAGCGCCCTTGAGTTCTTCGCGAGCCAGCTCGCGCCTACAAAAAAACGCCCCCGAGGACAAGATCGCATGAAAGCTTCTCTAGCCCTGTGTGTACTGGCAAGCGTGACGACCAGCGCCCTGGCCGACACCCCCTCCTCGCGCCTCGACGACGTGCTCCAGCGCGGCACGCTGACCGTCTGCACCACCGGCGACTACAAGCCCTACACCTCATTGCGTGCCGATGGTGGGTATGAAGGCATTGATATCGCCATGGCCGAATCCCTGGCCAAGAGCCTCAATGCGCAGATCAAGTGGGTGCCTACCACCTGGAAAACCTTGATGCCGGACTTCCTCGCCCAACGTTGCGACATCGCCGTGGGTGGCATTTCGGTGTCGCTGGAACGCCAGAAAAAGGCCTTCTTCAGCCAGGCGCTCGGCGTAGACGGCAAGATTCCGCTGGTGCGCTGCGCGGACGTGCAGCGCTACCAGACCGTCGAGCAGATCAACCAACCCCAGGTCAGGGTGATCGAACCGGCAGGCGGCACCAACGAAGTGTTCGCCCGCGCCCACCTGGGCCAGGCGCAGATACGCCTGCATGACAACGTGACGATCTTCGACGAACTGCTCGCGGGCAAGGCTGACGTGATGATCACCGACGCCAGCGAAGCGCGTTACCAGCAGAAGCTCAAGCCCGGACTGTGCGCGGTCAACCCCGAGCGGCAGATGCAGTACAGCGAGAAAGCCTTCCTGCTGCCCCGCGATGATGTGGCGTGGAAGAGTTACGTCGACCAGTGGTTGCACCTGAGCGTGGCCACCGGGGTCTACGATGGCATCGTCAATCAATGGCTGGCGGCGCCCTGAGCCACAGCCGTCTAAGCTGTGGTCACATCAATAAGAATGAGGGATGGGTCATGAAGGGACTGCTGCGCATCACCTGGCTGCTGCTGTTGGGTATGAGCCAGGTGCACGCCACCACCACTCAGGATGAAGACGCGCATGCCGCCAAGGCCCTGCTGGAAAAAGCCTTGGCTTACTACCAGAGTAATGGCGACAAGGCCTTCGCAGCCTTCAGCCGCCAGGGTGAGTTTGTCGACCATGACCGCTACGTGTTCGTGGTCGACACCCAAGGCGTATTGCTGGCCAGCGGCGGGCCCTCCTCGGCCTTGATCGGTCGCGATGTGTCCGAGGTGCTGGGGCCGGATTTGCGCCAGTCGTTCAAGGACGCGCTCAAGGTGCCGGAAGGCCAGGGTATCCAGCAGGCCGACTACCGTTGGCAGAACTGGAACGACGGCAAGGTCGAGCACAAGCATGTGTTTTACCAACGCGTGGGCGAACGCATCGTGGCGGTGGGTTACTACCTGCCGCGGGCCACGCCGGAACAGGCCCGGGCCCTGCGGGACAAGGCAGTGACGGCGCTGGTCAAGGATGAAGCCGGCACGCTCAAGGCGATCAACTCGTTGCAGGGTGGCTTCCTGCAAGATGATCTCTACGTGTTCGTCGTGGACCTGAACACCCAGCGTTATGTCGCCCATGGCACCAACCTGCGACTGATCAACACCGACTTCAGCAAGATCAAGGACCCGGATGGCAAGCCGGTGGGCGAGCCGATCCTGAAGATGATGGCGGAGCAGGGCCAGGGTGAATACAAATACCGCTGGAAGAATCCGGTGACCAATAAGGTCGAACACAAGCATGCGTATGTGCGCAAGACCGGGCATTTCATGGTGGCGGTGGGTTACTACAGTCCCTGAGGGGACTTGAATGGTAAGTCCCGCTTGCCCCCCTGTGGTTGTGGCGAGCGGGCTTGTTGTGGCGAGCGGGCTTGCCCCGCGTTGGGCTGCGAAG
>NZ_JBMDIS010000138.1:0-10376 GCF_057808775.1 Pseudomonas sp. FG86
GTGTAACAAGATAATGACTGTTGCCGAAATCGCAACAGTAGTGAGGGGCAAGCCCGCTCGCCACAGTTACAGTTACGGTGTTCCTCCTTGACTGACTGGCATTAGGGCAAGCCCCCTCCCACATGTGACCGAGGTGTTTTCAAGATTTAGATTGGCAGGGTGATGCCAAAGGTATTGCCACCGGGCTCGCTGCGTACGAACACATCGCCGCCATGCATCAGCGCAATCGCCTTGACGATGGCCAGGCCCAACCCGTGATTCGCCCCGCTGTTGCTGCGCGACGCGTCCACCCGATAGAAGCGTTCGAACAGCCGTGGCAGGTGTTCGCTGGCAATCACTTCGCCGGGGTTGGTCACGCCGATCGTCACCTGATGTTCCAGCACTTCGATGTTCACGTCGATCACCTGCCCAGGCGCGGTGTGCTGCACTGCATTGCTCAGCAGGTTGATCAGCGCTCGGCGCAGGTGGGCTTTTTCGATCTGCACCTGGGCGTCGCCGTGGACCTGCACCTGGACCTGAGCGTCTTCGAGGATGAAGTCCAGGTAGTCGAGGGTGGTGGCAACCTCGTCGGCCAATGAGCTTTCAATCAGCTTGGTGGCCTTGCTGCCCTGGTCGGCGCTGGCGAGGAACAGCATGTCGTTGATGATCGAACGCAGGCGTTCCAATTCTTCGAGGTTGGATTGCAGTACTTCGAAATAATGTTCGGCCGAACGTCCGCGTGTCAGGGCAACCTGGGTCTGGCCGATCAGGTTGGTCAGCGGCGAACGCAGCTCGTGGGCGACGTCGGCGTTGAACGACTCCAGGCGTGAGTAAGCCTGCTCTACGCGGTCGAGGGTGGCGTTGAACGAGTTGACGAACTGACTCAGTTCCGGCGGCAGCGGCGACAGTTGCAGGCGCCCGGAGAGCTTCGGCGGCGCCAGCTTCTGTGCTTCATCCGAGAGTTTGCTCAGCGGCTTGAGGCCAATGCGCGACACCCAGAACCCCAGCAGCGACGCCAGCACCACGCCGACCAGTGCCAGGCTCACCAACGCCACCAGCAGATGGTGCTGGGTGGCACGGAAGTTATCGGTGTCGATGGCGATCATGAAACGCAGCGGCGGGCGTTGGTCCTTGGCCGGGAATTGGCTCACGAGTACCTTGAACGGGTATTCGCGCCCCGGCAGGCGCAGATCGCGCTTACCCGTCGGGCCTTCGGCGAAGGCGCGGATCTGCGCATCGGGGTTGCCATACTCGTAGTTCGGATCGCTGCTGACGACCCAAAAACGGATACGTTTGTCTTCCTCACCCAATAATTTGAGCTTGGCTTGAATCTTCGCCCAATGGTCCGGTGTACCGAAGCGGTTCACAGAGGATTCCAACACGCTGTAGCGCGCGTCCAGCTCCGCCCCGGGTAGCAGGCCCAGGCTGCGGTCCACCTGCTGATACAGCGCGCCGCCGATCAACAGGAATATCAGCGCCGCCACGAGGGTGAACAGGCTGCTCAGACGCAGGGCAATGGAGTTAGCCGACACTGCGATTCTCCAGCACATAGCCCATGCCGCGAATGGTGTGCAGCAGCTTGTGTTCGAATGGCCCGTCGAGTTTGGCGCGCAGGCGCTTGATCGCCACTTCCACCACGTTGGCGTCGCTGTCGAAATTGATGTCCCAGACCATTTCTGCAATCGATGTCTTGGAGAGGATCTCGCCCTGGCGCCGCGCTAACACACTGAGCAGCGAGAACTCCTTGGCGGTCAGGTCCAGGCGCACGCCGTTGCGGCTGGCCTTGCGGCTGATCAGGTCGATCCACAGGTCGGCGACCGTCACCTGCACCGGCTCGTGGCCGCCGCTGCGGCGGGTCAGGGCTTGCAGGCGGGCCACCAGTTCGAGGAATGAAAACGGTTTGCCGAGGTAATCGTCGGCACCTTCGCGTAGGCCGCGGATACGGTCTTCCACGCGTTCACGGGCGGTCAGCATGATCACCGGTGTCTGCTTGCGCGCGCGCAACGCCCGCAACACGCCAAAGCCGTCGAGGCCAGGCAGCATCACGTCGAGCACGATCACCGCGTAATCGTTTTCCAGCGCCAGGTGCAAACCCTCGACGCCTTCGCGGGCCACGTCGACGGTGTAGCCTTGCTCCGTCAGGCCGCGGTGCAGGTAGTCGGCGGTTTTTTCTTCATCTTCAACAATCAGTACGCGCATGAGCCTTTTGCTCCAGGGCGGTGCCTTGGCCTCAGTGTGTGGTCGCCAGCTCGGCAGCTGGTTTGGGCCGGTGGAAAAACTTTTCGAGGTACAAGTATATGACCGGTGTGGTGAACAACGTCAGCGCCTGGCTCACCAGCAACCCGCCGACCACCGCGATGCCCAGCGGTTGGCGCATTTCCGCGCCAGGGCCGGCACCGAGCATCAACGGTACCGCGCCGAGCAGGGCGGCGAGGGTGGTCATGATGATGGGCCGGAACCGTGTGACGCAGGCTTCATAGATCGCCTCCTCTGGCGATAGCCCGCGTACGCGCTGGGCTTCCAGGGCGAAGTCGATCATCAGGATGCCGTTCTTCTTCACGATCCCGATCAGCAGTACCAGGCCGATCAGGGCCATGATCGAAAAGTCCTGGCCCATCAGCGACAGCATGATCAGTGCGCCCAACCCCGCCGACGGCAAGGTCGAGATAATCGTCAGCGGATGCACGAAGCTCTCGTACAGCACGCCGAGAATGATGTAGACCGCCACCAGTGCCGCCAGGATCAGCCACGGTTGGCTGGCCAGCGAACTCTGGAACGCCTGGGCCGCGCCCTGGAAGTTACCAATGATGGTGGCCGGCATGCCGATTTCATTCTTGGCCTGGTTGAGCATGATCACCGCATCCCCCAGCGCCACGCCGGGGGCGAGGTTGAACGACAGGTTGGCGGCCGGGAACATGCCGTCGTGGCTGATGGACAAGGGCCCTACGGTCGGCGGGTCGACCTTGGCCACCGCCGCCAACGGCACCATCTCATTGGTCAGCGGCGAGCGCAGGTAGAAGTAGTTCAGGCTTTCGGCCTTACCGCGTTGCTGGGTGTCCAACTCCAGCACCACCTGGTACTGGTTGATCTCGGTCTGGAACTCTTTGATCTGACGTTGGCCGAAGGCGTCGTACAGCGCCTGGTCGACATCGGTAGCGGTCAGTCCGAACCGTGCGGCGGCCTGACGGTCGATGCTGATGTGGGTAATGCTGCCACCCAGTTGCAGGTCGTTGGACAGGTCGCGAAACGCCGGGTTGGCGCGCAGTTTTTCGGTGAGGCGTTGGGTCCAGGTATTCAGCGTCGGGCCGTCGTTGCTCTTGAGCACGTACTGGTATTGGGCGCGGCTCGGGCCGGAGCTGAGGTTGATGTCCTGGCCGGCGCGCAGGTACAGCACGATGCCGGGCACCTTGGCCAGTTTCGGGCGGATGCGGTCGATGAACTGGCTGGCGGACACATCGCGATCACCGCGGTCTTTCAAGGCGATCCAGAACCGCCCGTTGGCAATGGTCTGGTTGCTGCCGGTCACCCCCACCGAGTGGGAAAACGCCTCGACCGCCGGGTCGTCCTTGACGATCTCGGCCAGGGCCTTGTGCTTGGCGACCATGTCCGGGTACGACACGTCGGCTGCCGCTTCGCTGGTGCCGAGCACGAAGCCGGTGTCTTGCACCGGAAAGAAGCCCTTGGGAATAAACACATAGCCGACCACGGCCAGGGCCAGGGTCACCACGAAAATGACGCCCATCGTGCGTTGATGGGCCAGGGCGCGGCGCAGGGTGCGTGCATAGCCGGCCAGCAGGCGTTCACTGAAGCTGGGTTTGTCGTGGGCAGGATGGGTTGGGGCGCGCATGAACAGCGCCGCCAGGGTAGGCGCCAGCGTCAACGAGACCACCACCGAAATGAGGATGGTCGAGGTCGCCGTCAGCGCGAACTCCTTGAACAACCGTCCGACCACGCCGCCCATGAACAGCAACGGGATAAACGCCGCCACCAGCGAGAAGCTGATGGACACCACGGTAAAGCCAATCTCGCCGGCACCCTTGATCGCTGCTTCGCGCTTGTCCAGCCCGGCTTCGAGGTGGCGGTGAATGTTTTCCACCACCACGATGGCATCGTCCACCACAAAGCCCACGGCGATCACGATCGCCACCAGGGTCAGGTTGTTCAGGCTGAAGCCCATCAGGTACATCAGCGCAAAACTGGCGATCAGTGACACGCCGAGCACGCTGGACACAATCATTGTGGCGGACAACTGGCGCAGGAACAGCGCCATCACCGCCACCACCAGCAAGATGGCGATCAGCAGGGTGACTTCCACCTCATGCAAGGACGCACGGATGGTCTTGGTGCGGTCGCTCAATACACTGACCTGCACGGATGCCGGCAACATGGCTTGCAGGCGCGGCAGTTCCGATTGGATGCGGTCGACGGTCTCGACGATATTCGCGCCAGGCTGGCGCGAGATCACCAGGTTGACCCCCGGCGTGTCGCCGGACCAGGCCTGCACGTAGGCGTTTTCCGAACCGTTGATGACTTTGGCGATATCGCGCAGTTGTACCGGCGCGCCGTCCTTGTAGGACACGATCAGCTGGGCGTAGTCCTCGGGGTGGAACAACTGGTCGTTGGCCGACAGGGTCGACACGCTGTTTTTCCCGTAGATCGCGCCTTTGGCCAGGTTCAGGCTCGATTGCTGGATGGCCACGCGGATGTCGGCCAGGGTCAGGCCAATCGCGGCCAGTTTATCCGGTGAGGCCTGCACGCGAATTGCCGGACGTTGTTGGCCGGTGATGTTGATCTGGCCGACGCCGTCGATCTGGCTGATCTGGCGCGCCAGCAGGGTTTCCACGTAGTCGCTCAGCTCGGTGCTGGGCATGCTGTCGGAGCTGACGCTGAGGATCAGCACCGGGCTGTCGGCCGGGTTGACCTTTTTCCAGGTCGGCAGGCTCGGCATATCGCTGGGCAGTTTGCCGGACGCGGTATTGATCGCCGCCTGCACTTCCTGGGCGGCGGTGTCGATGCTCTTGTTGAGGGTGAATTGCAGGGTCAGGAGGCTGGAGCCCAGGGCACTGCTGGAGGTCATCTGGGTCATGCCGGGGATGGCGCTGAATTGCACCTCCAAGGGCGTGGCCACGGACGAGGCCATGGTGTCCGGGCTGGCGCCGGGCAGTTGCGCGGTGACTTGGATCGTCGGAAATTCCGCTTCCGGCAACGGCGCGATGGCCAGGTGCGGGAAGGCAATGATCCCAAGCAGCACCAGGGCAAACGTCAGCAGTAGGGTGGCGACGGGGTGGTCGACGCACCAGGCCGAAGGTGAACGGCTGCCGTTCATGGCTGCACCTTGGCGTCGACGGTCTGGATCGTTTGTGGCGGGTCTTTGAGCACCTCCACCTGGGCGCCGGCCTTGAGGCGCGACTGGCCATCACTGACCAGCACATCACCGGCCTGCACGCCCGTGATGAGGTTGACTTCGCTGTTCTGGTAGGTCACTTGCACCGGCACGATCTCGACCTTGTCGCCGTTGACCCGGTACACGAAGTGCGAGTCCAGGCCGCGTTGCACCACGGTGGGTGGCACCACCAGCGCGTTCTTGTCGAGGGCGGTCTGGATCTTGATGGTCACCAGTTGCCCGGGCCACAAGCGTTGCGAGGGGTTGTTGAACTCGGCCTTGGCCCGCAGGGTGCCGGTGGTGGAGCTGATCTGGTTGTCGATCAGGCTCAAGTGGCCTTCGCCGAGCAGGTCGCCGGTCTGGCCGTCGGTGTCGGCGCCCAGGTAGGCGTCGACGCTGGCCTGGGTCGGCGCGGCGATCAGGCCTTGCAGGGTGGGCAGCATCTGTTGCGGCAGGGAAAACTCGACGGCAATCGGGTCGATCTGAGTGACCGAGAACAAGCCCTGGGCATCGCTTGTGCGCAGGAAGTTACCTTCATCTACCGTGCGGATACCCACGCGACCGCTGACTGGCGAGCGGATCTGGGTGTAGGAAAGCTGAACTTTCGCCGCGTCAATTGCAGCCTGGTTTCCCTGCGCGGTGGCCTTGAGCTGGTTGACCAGGGCTTGTTGCTGGTCGTAGGTCTGCTTGGACACGCCGTCGTCGATGCTCAGTTCCTTGTAGCGCTTGAGGTTGATCAGCGCCACTTGCAGTTGCGCCTGGTTTTCCCCCAACTGCGCCTTGGCCTGGTCGAGGCTGGCACGGATCGAGCGGTCATCAATGGTGGCGAGCAGATCACCGGCCTTCACCGGTTGGCCTTCCTTGACCAGTAATTGGGTGAGGATGCCGTCGACCTGGGGACGGATCACCACACTGTGTAATGACAATACCGTGCCGATCCCACTGACAAAGCGCGGGACGTCCTGTTGCACCACCTTCACCACCCGCACCGGGATCGCCGTTGGCGCAGCCAGCCTGGTCTTGGCCGGCCGGCCCAGGGCCCAGGCGGCAATGGCCAGCACCACCAGGACACCGACGATCAGGGCAGTTTTACGTTGAATTTGCATGGAGTGGCGCGCCAGGGCAAAGAGTGGGAAGAGTGTAGGGGCTTTATAGCGCGCCAACCCGGTCAGCAAGGTGACTGCTAACTGACAGCGCTGTCAGTAAACTCCGACCATTCGTACAGGTGGTGGTTAAAGATCCGAAGGGCGCAGGTATACTGCGCGCCAGTGTGGCCCGCAAGTCGGCCCCACATCATTTTTTGCACGCTCCGGAGCTTCCATGAATTCCCCGACACAACCCCCTGTTGAAGCGACCGACATCGTCGATCCGGCCAGCGCCGAAAGCGTTGAGAAGACCGAGATCCCGGCGTTCAAGTTTCCGTTCAAGCCGGGTGAACTGGCCGGGGCGAAAAATGCGGCCCAGCCTTGGTACAAGAACGGCGCCAAGAACGGCCACACCAAGTCGCCGGGCATGGCGCCACCGGGGACGCGTCGTTCAATGGGTAAACGCTGAGACTAACAAGTCGCACGCTGTGTCGACTATTGCCTACAGCGCGTGCTGATATTTCTGCTTGTAGGTCCGCGTCTATTTCTTGAAAGCTTGCACGACATTTGCTCCACCCCGGTCGGCTTTTACCGGGGGGCGGGGCGTGGTGAGGCTGGTTTTCCGGAAAAGGACGTCCCCGTGACCCTGAGACACTGCTGTGTGGCGCATACCTTATGGCTGTTGAGTGTGGTGTTCTGCACGGCAGCGGCGGGTGACCCACCCCGTCATGAAATTCGCTTCGCCGTCGCCGCACAATTTCCCCCGTTCCAAAGCCGCAATCAGCAAGGCCAACTGGTCGGGCTGAATATCGAACTGGGCAACGCTTTATGCCTGCAACTGAATGTGCGCTGTACCTGGGTCGACCAGGTGCTTGTGGAGAACTTCCCGGCCCTGGATGCCCACCAATTCGATGCGATCATGGGCATAGCCCAGACGTCGAAGCGGCGGCAATGGGCGAACTTCACCGAAGACCTCTATCCGTTCACCACACGCCTGGTGGCCCGAAAATCATCGGGCCTGCTGCCCAGCGTGCGGTCCTTGAAAGGCAAGTGTGTCGGCGTATTGGTGGGGAGCAACCGCGAAGCCTTTGCCCTGGCGCAGTGGGCGCCGAAAGGCGTTATCGTCAAGGGCTTCTGGCGCAATGATGAGCTGGTACGCAGCCTGGTGGCAGGCGATATCGATGCCACGCTGCAAGGCACCGTGGAAATTCGCGAAGCCTTGCTCGACAGCGCCGAGGGCCAGGATTTCGATTTCCTCGGGCCCGCGGTTTCCGGGGAATTGCTGGGCAGCGGTGTGGCGATCGCCGTGCGCAAGCCTGACACCGCGTTGCGCAATGAGCTGAACGGCGCGTTGGAGCAACTGATGCACAACGGCGAATACCAGCGGATCATCCAGCCTTACCGCCTGGACGCCCCATTCCCCTCGCCGTGATGGCTAATAATTGCGCGGAACATGCGCTGGGAATGTCGCCCGCTATCGTGAGCGGGCCTGAAAGGCTAAGCCGCTCGTAACGGGATGAACGCATAATTGGCCGGCACCTCGGTGGCAATCTGCGCCCCGGCGTCGAGCAGCTGTTCGGCGATGTCCATCCCCGACACATGAAACACCCACTCATTGGCCACGCTCGGCTGGTCCGCCGCCCGCTCGATCGCCTGGGCAAACGCGCCCATGTCCGGCAGGTATGCGGTAAACCCATCGCCCTTGAGCGCCGTGGTCCGAATACCCAGCAAGGCGCACACCGCCTCCTTGGTCTGCACATCGTCACGGTCGGCCTGGCGCGAGCGGCGGATCAGTTCCGCCAGTTCCAGGTCCATCAACTCACCGCCGACGATCAGCGCCGGGCCCTGTTCCCAGGATTCCGGCGGGCAATCCTTGGCAGCCGGGTTCAGCGGGATATGCGGGTTGATCTCCATCGGGTAGATGCGGCACACCAGTGGCCGGCGCTCATAGATGCGACACAGGTTGTCTTCGTCAAGATTCCGGCAGCGTCCAGCGTTGTAGGCGGCAAATGTGATGGCCACGAACGCTTCGGTATTGCCGCTGGGCACCACCACTGATCGGCGTTCTGCGTGTTCACGTTGTGGCTGGGGCAGGCCCAGGCCATTGCCGAGAAAACCCTCCACCAGAACGATGACATTACCGCCGTCAGCCGCCCACTGTCGGGCTTCTTCGAGGGTCAGGGGGACATGGTGGTCGGTGCAGCATTTGCCGCAACCGACGCAGGAAAAATGAGTGTTCATGGCGGAACTGTCACCAGGCAAGGTCAGAAGGCACGCTCGAACGGCGACGGGTTATGACCTCTTTCCACCATTCAATGACTCTGGAAGCAAGTTATGCGCCAGCCTCTGTCAGTCCTCGACGACCACATCCCGCAGTACGAAGACCATGCCCGTACTTTCATACAGCTTGCGCGCGCGCAGGTTGCTTTCCAGTACCTTGAGATCCACATAGGGTTCACCGCGCTGCTTGAACACTTGGAAGGCATGCAGCAACAGGGCCCGGCCCAGCCCTTGGCCCTGGGCGCAAGGGTGAACTGAAAGGTTCTTGATGAAGGCGCTGGTCCAGCATTGGGCCACGCCGAGAACGCCTTCGCCGTTACTGGCGACCAGGCAGAGCGTGGGGTCGAATTCGGCATCGGTAATGAATTGGTGCCGCCAGGTTTCCAGCTGGGCGACGCGGCCACCGCCCTGGGCCTGGGTCATGCGCAATACCGCATGAATGGCCGGGGCCAGGTCGTCGCGATAATGATCCAACACCGTCCCGGCCGGCCATTGCGGCGCGGGCAGGCTGCCGGTGAGGTCGCGGCGCAGCAGTTGGAAATACTCGGCCACCGCCTACAGGCCTTTTTCGGCCACGGCCTTGGCGGCGACGACCAGGCACTTGGTCAGTTCCGGCGAGGAGAATTTGGTCAGCACTGCGTTGGCTCCGGCCAGGCGGGCTTTTTCGCTGTTCATCGCACTGTCCAGGGAGGTGTGCAACAGCACATAGAGGTCCTGGAAGTCCGGGGTTTCGCGCAACGTGCGGGTGAGGGCGTAGCCGTCCATCTCGGACATCTCGATGTCCGAGACCACCACATTGATCTGTTCGACCGTGCCTTGCAGCTCCAGCAACACGTCGATGGCTTCCTTGGCACTGCGTGCGGTATGGCAGGTCAGGCCGAGGTTGCGCAGGGTGTGCACCGATTGTTGCAATGCCACTTGGCTGTCATCGACCACCAGAATCCGCGCGTTGCCGAGCACTTCGGCCTCTTCCATGGTCAAGTCGGTCGGTGCCACTTCAATCGGCGCCGGCGCGATGGCGTGGATGACTTTTTCGATGTCCAGCACCTGCACCAGCCCGCCTTCCACCTGCGTGACCCCGGTGATAAACGAGCGGTTGCCGCCCGAACCGTAGGGTGGCGGGCGGATATCGGTGGTCAGGCAATGCACGATCTTGCTTACCGCCTGCACATGCAGGCCCTGTTTGGAGCGGCTGACGTCAGTAACGATCAGGCAACCACCGTCCGGGTCGGCCAGGGGCATTTCCCCCAGGGCACGGCTCAGGTCGATCACCGACAGCGAGGCCCCGCGCAAGGTGGCGATACCCTTCACATGGGGGTGGGACTCCGGCAGCTTGGTCAGCGGCGGGCAGGGGATGATTTCACTGACTTTCAGCAGGTTGATAGCCATCAGCTTGCCGCTACGCAAGGTAAAGAGCAGAAGCGAGAGTGAGTCTGCGCGGGCTTTAGTGGTGGACATAAAAACCTTCTGTGAATCAAGGATGACGAACTTCTATTGAGGGTTATCGACTTGGGAGGGCCAGGCTTTAACCGGATTTTGTGCTGGGGTGAATTCATGTGGGCGGGTCAACCCTAAAGTCAGTCAGTCAAGCGTACATTGCTTTCTGTAGGAGCGAGCTTGCTCGCGAAAAACCTCAACGTTAACGCGTG
>NZ_JBMDIS010000139.1:0-10164 GCF_057808775.1 Pseudomonas sp. FG86
TTATTGGGGCTGCTGCGCAGCCCAACGCGGGGCAAGCCCGCTCGCCACAGGTTACGCTCGCCACAGAGGTCCCCGTCGCGCTTAGTGCAGCCACCCACATTAGGTTCGCGGTGCTTTTAGAGAGTGTGAGCCCCCTTGCCCCGATATCGTTTTACTGGCATTGTTTGCGCAATTGGTAATATTTCCCATTTGAGAAGTTTTTGCGCATGCATGACATTCCGGCCGCGCTGGGCGATTCAGTGCGTCAGCAAACCCTTACGGCAATGTACAGCGAGCACCACGGCTGGCTGCATGGCTGGCTGCGCAAAAAACTCGGTTGTTCCCAGCACGCTGCCGACCTGGCGCATGACGCGTTCATCCGCGTACTGATGCTGGCCGAGCCGCAAAACATCAAGGAACCCCGTGCGTTCCTTGCGACAACGGCGGGGCGCCTGTTGATCGATGGCGCGCGTCGCCGACGTATTGAAAAAGCCTACATGGAGGCCCTGGGAATCCAGTGCGAAGAGGCAGGCATGCCCGATCCGGCCGCGATCCACGTGGCGCTGCAAGCCCTGGAGCGCATCGCCGAGATGCTCGCCGGCTTGCCCGCCAAGGCGCGCGAAGCCTTCTTGTTGAGCCGCCTCGATGGGCTGACCTACAACGAGATCGCGACCCGCCTGGACGTGTCCCCCAGCACCGTCAAAAACTACATCTCCACGGCGCTGGTGCATTGCTACCACAGCCTGCATGCGGCAGACCCATTGGCATGAGTTCCGAGCAGATCATCCAGCAGGCTGCGAACTGGCTGACGCGCCTGCACGACGAAGATGTCAGCGACACCGACCGCCAAGCCTTCAATGCCTGGTGCCAGGCCGACCCTCGCCACGCGGTGGCCATCGAACGCATGCGCAGCCTGTGGGGCAGCCTCGACACCTTGCCGGCGCAACCGGCGCGGATTGCCTTGAACCGCGCATTCGCCCCGCAACGCGCGCGCGGTGCCCAGGTGGTGGGCTTGCTCGGCGTATTGCTGTGTGGCTGGCTGGGCCTTGAGCACTTGCCGGTATGGATGGCCGACCAACGCACCGGTGTCGGTGAGCGCCGTCAAATCGCCCTGGAAGACGGCAGCCAATTGCAGCTCAACAGCAACTCGGCGGTCGACGTGAAATTCGACGGCCACCAGCGTGTGATCGAATTGCTGCAGGGCGAGTTATGGGTGGACGTGGCCAAGGATGCACAGCGGCCATTCGTGGTGCGTACCGATCAAGGTACGGCGACCGCACTGGGTACGCGTTATATGGTCAAGCGCGCAGCGGACGGCACGACGGTAGTGACGGTGATCGAATCCACCGTGGCGGTCAAAGGCGAGGGCGCAGACAGCGTGAAAGTCGCTGCCGGCCAGCGTTCGATCCTCGACCACGGCCATGCCCAGGCCGCGCAAGCCATCGCCAACACCGACCCGGACGCCTGGACCCGCGGCCTGCTCAAGGTCAACGACCAACCGCTGGGCGAGGTGCTGCAAACCCTGGCCAGCTATCGTCATGGGGTGATGCGCTTCGATGCCCAGGCCCTGCAGGATATGCGAGTGTCTGGCGTATTCAAGCTGGACGACAGTGCAGCCGCGCTCTCAGCGCTGGCGGACAACCTGCCGATCCGGGTGGAGTACTTCACGGATTTGCTGGTGGTGGTCAAACCTCGCTAGCTCAGGCTTCGTTCTGCCGCAGGCGCTTGTACAAGGTGTTGCGGCTGACTCCCAGCTCCCGTGCCAGGTGGGAAATATTCCCGCCTGCTGCCTTCAGGCGCTCTGTCAGGTCGAGGGCCTCATCCAGGTATTCAGTGGCCGGCAGCGGTGCCGCCAGGTTCAGATCCACAAAAAAATCGTCCGGCAGATGCTCCGCGCGGATCGGCTGTTCTTCGGCCATGGCCAGGGCCACCTGCAACACGCTGCTGACCTGGCGTAAATTGCCCGGCCAAGGGTGCTGCTCGAATAGCGCCAGCACCTCGGGACTGAGCCCGGCCCACTGGGTCGGCTCGCGATGCTGCTGCCATAGCTGTTGGAACAGCGCGCGCTTGTCGGTGCGCTCGCGCAGGGGCGGTAGTTCCAAGGTCAGGCCACCGATGCGGTAGTACAAATCCTCACGAAAACGACCGGCCTGCACAAGCTCACGCAGTGCGCGGTTGGTGGCGGAGATGATGCGCAAGTCCACCGGGAACAACTCGCTGCTGCCCACGGGTTGCACGCAACGTTCCTGCAATACCCGAAGTAGACGCGCCTGGGTCGGCAGGGGCATGTCACCGATTTCATCGAGAAACAGCGTGCCTTTGTCGGCCTTGCGAATCAGGCCGATGCTGCCTTTCTGATTGGCGCCGGTGAACGCGCCTTTTTCATAGCCGAACAGTTCCGATTCCACCAGCTCTGCCGGAATGGCTGCACAATTCACCGCGATAAACGCCTGCCGGCTGCGCGAACTGGCCTGGTGCAGGGCTTTGACGAACACCTCCTTGCCCACCCCGGTTTCACCGTGGATCAGCAGCGGGATATCTTTTTCCAGCAGCCGCTCGGCCTGGCGTACGGCTTTTTCCACGCGGGCTTCACCGAAATGCAAGGTCTTGAGGCCCATCGCGACGGGCTTGGGCGGTATCGGTTCGCTGAACACGCGCGCCTGCACCGGCGTTTGCTTGGGCCGTTTCAACACGCATTGGAAGCGATTGCGTCCCGCCGCCTGCAACGAGAACGGCAACCCCTCCGGCTGATTGAGCAACTCCAGCAACGACACCTTGAACAAACTGTCGATCATCACCCGCGACAGGCTGATGCCCAGCAGGTTGTCGGCGCGGCGGTTGGCCGAGAGCACCTGGCCGCTTTCATCGAAGATCAGCAGGCCGGCCCACTGGCTGTCGAGGTTGCTCAGGCCAGTATTGAAGGTCAGCTGAAAGTGCTCGCCGCGAAACAGGTTGAGGATCAGCCGGTTCTCCACGGTCTGGCTCATCATCTTGACCATGCCCAGGGTGTGCGAGGGCGGCAGGTAGCTGTCGCTGGACACATCCAGCACGGCGATGATTTCACGCTGGGCATCGAAGATCGGCGCCGCGGAGCCGGTCATGAAACGGTTGGCTTTCAAGAAGTGTTCATCGTGCTCGATATGCACCGCCTGGGCACAGGCCAGCGCCGTGCCGATGGCATTGGTACCGCTGGAGCGCTCCATCCAACTGGCGCCAGCGCTGAAACCGCGGGCCAGCTTGGGCTCGATAAAGCGCTGGGTGCCCCACGAAGTCAGGACCTGGCCCTGATTATCGGCCAGCATGATCAGGCAGTTGGAGTTGCTGAGGATGTTCTCGTAGTAGGGCAGCACTTCCTGATGAGTGGTCTGCACCAGGGAATGCTGGCTTTCCAGCAACTGGCTGATGCCTTCGGCGGGGAGCTGGTCGAAGCTGGGGGGGCTCTGGTGGTCCAGGCCGTACGCACGGCAGCGGCGCCAGGATTCCTGGATTAAGGTGTCGTGAGCCAAGGGTTCGGCCATGGGGCGACCTTCTTTTTATTGTTTTGGGGTCTTGCACTATTTACCCGACGCAACGGGGACAAAATGGGGGAGGGGGCAAGCTCTAAGGCTTTTTTGTAGGAGCGAGCTTGCTCGCGAAAAACCTCAACGATAACGCGTGCTTCCTGAATGAACACGGCGCCTGTGAGTTTTTCGCGAGCAAGAACTAGGCGTCCCCCTCGCTCCTACAGAAGGCCATGTACGCTTAACTGACTGGCAGCCCCCTCCCACATTTGACCTGTGTCGATCGTTCCATCGGGTTCAAAGAGTGTTGTTCATAACTGTTCATTGTCAACCCCAGGATTGTTCAATTGTTCAGCCCGATCTGTTCATTTTTGTTCGTTCCTGAACATCACGTTCAGCCCACTGCCTTGTGAATCAAGCACCTGCCGTCTTGGCATGAAACTCGCTCTGAGGACTGGCCAGATTCATTCCAATAATAAAAAGGGCGTGTCATGTCATTGACCCTGGAACATGTCTCCCGCGTCGTCGAAGGCCAGACCTGGATCGACGACGCCAACCTGCGATTCGAAGCCGGTTCCTTCAACGTCCTGCTGGGCCGCACGCTGTCCGGCAAGACCAGCCTGATGCGCCTGATGGCCGGCCTGGACAAGCCCGACAGCGGCCGCATCCTGATGAACGGCGTGGATGTCACCCACAAACCGGTGCGTCTGCGTAACGTGTCGATGGTGTATCAGCAGTTCATCAACTACCCGACCATGACCGTATTCGAAAACATCGCCTCGCCGTTGCGCCAGGCCGGTGTGTCCGACGAGCTGATCCAGAGCAAGGTGCTCGAAACCGCCAGGATGCTGCGCATCGAGAAATTCCTCCAGCGTCACCCCTTGGAACTGTCTGGCGGCCAGCAGCAACGCACGGCCATGGCCCGCGCCCTGGTCAAAGACGCCGAACTGATCCTGTTCGATGAACCGTTGGTGAACCTGGACTACAAACTGCGTGAAGAGCTGCGTCAGGAAATGCGCGAGCTGTTCAAGGCGCGGCATACCATTGCCATCTACGCCACCACCGAGCCCAACGAGGCGTTGGCCCTGGGCGGCACCACCACGATCCTTCACGAAGGCCGAGTGATCCAGAGCGGCAGGGCCGCCGAGGTCTATCACCAGCCGCAAACCGTGCTGGCCGCCGAGCTGTTTTCCGAACCACCGATCAACCTGATGCCGGGGCGTATCAGCGGTAACGAGGTGAGCTTCGCCAATTTCGTGCACTTTCCGTTGAATGTCGACCTGCGCCCCATCGGCGAAGGCGAGTTCCGCTTTGGTGTGCGCCCCAGCCATATCAGCCTGGTACCGAGCAACGACGATGACCTGGAGTTGGCGGTGACCGTGGAAGTCGCCGAGATCAGCGGTTCGGAAACGTTCCTGCATGTGCGCAGTGAACACTTCCTATTGGTCCTGCACCTGCCGGGCGTGCATGAGTACGACGTCGACGCGCCGATCCGCGTGTATATCCCCACCCATAAACTGTTTGTGTTCGATGGCCAGGGCCGTTTGGTCCAGGCCCCCGGGCGCCGTGTCGCGAGGGTTGCCTGATGGCTGAGATCCATTTGCAGAACCTGGCGCACAGCTACAGCCCTACGCCGGCCGGTCCTGAGGACTACGCCATTCGGGCAATGAACCACGTGTGGGAGCAGGGTGGTGCCTACGCCTTGCTCGGGCCGTCGGGCTGCGGCAAATCGACCCTGCTCAATATCATCTCCGGGTTGCTCAGCCCCTCGGAAGGCCAGGTGTTGTTCGACCAACAGGTGGTCAACGAGCTGACGCCGGAGAAACGCAACATCGCCCAGGTGTTCCAGTTCCCGGTGGTCTACGACACCATGACGGTGTTCGACAACCTGGCTTTCCCCCTGCGAAACCAGGGTATGGCCGAGGCGAAAATTCACAGCAAGGTGCAGGAAATTGCCGAAGTCCTCGACCTGCAAAACCTGCTGAGCAAAAAGGCGCGCAACCTCACTGCCGACGAAAAGCAGAAAGTCTCCATGGGCCGTGGCCTGGTGCGCGATGACGTATCGGCGATCCTCTTCGATGAACCGCTGACCGTGATCGACCCGCACCTCAAATGGAAACTGCGGCGCAAGCTCAAGCAGATCCACGAGCAGTTCAATATCACCATGGTCTACGTCACCCACGACCAGCTGGAGGCGTCGACCTTTGCCGACAAGATCGCGGTGATGTACGGCGGCCAGATCGTGCAGTTCGGCACGCCACGGGACCTGTTCGAACGGCCGAGCCACACCTTTGTCGGCTATTTCATCGGCAGCCCGGGGATGAATCTGATCGAAGTGCAGGCCGAAGCCGGCGGGGTGCGTTTTGCCGGTACGTATCTGCCGTTGTCGGAGGCCTTGCAGCAGCGCATTTCCGAAACGGACTACACGAAGCTGCAGGTCGGCATCCGCCCGGAATTTGTCCATGTGTGGGATGAGCACAACCCTGACGCCCTGCAGGCAGACGTCACCCATGTGGAAGACCTCGGCACCTACAAGATCGTGACCCTCAACCTCGACGGCGCCACCCTGAAAGTGCGCCTGGCCGAAGACAAACCGGTGCCGGAGGGCAGGGCGTCCATCAGCTTTCCCGCGCAGTGGCTGATGGTGTATGCCGACGACTACCTACTGGAGGTGCTGCCATGAACAAGGTGCAGAACAACAAGGCCTGGTGGCTGGTGTTGCCGGTGTTCCTGCTGGTGGCGTTCAGCGCGGTGATCCCAATGATGACCGTGGTCAACTATTCGGTGCAGGACATCTTCGACCAGTCCAGCCGCTACTTTGTCGGCGCCGACTGGTATAAACAGGTGCTGCTCGATCCGCGCCTGCATGACTCGCTGTTGCGCCAGTTCATCTACTCGGCCTGCGTGCTGCTGATCGAAATCCCCCTGGGCATCGCCATCGCCCTGACCATGCCGACCAAGGGCCGCTGGTCGTCGCTGGTGCTGATTATCCTGGCCATTCCCTTGCTGATCCCATGGAACGTGGTCGGCACCATTTGGCAGATCTTCGGCCGCGCCGATATTGGTTTGCTCGGCTACAGCCTCAATGCCCTGGGCATCAGCTACAACTACGCGGCCAATACCCTGGACGCCTGGGTCACGGTGCTGGTGATGGACGTATGGCACTGGACCTCGCTGGTCGCGCTGCTGTGCTATTCGGGGCTGCGGGCCATCCCAGATGTGTACTACCAGGCGGCGCGGATCGATCGCGCATCCGCCTGGGCGGTTTTCCGACATATCCAGTTGCCGAAGATGAAAAGCGTGCTGCTGATCGCGGTGATGCTGCGCTTTATGGACAGTTTCATGATCTACACCGAGCCCTTTGTCCTCACGGGGGGCGGGCCGGGTAACGCCACTACCTTCCTCAGCCAGACGCTGACCCAGATGGCCGTAGGCCAATTCGACCTGGGCCCGGCCGCGGCGTTTTCCCTGGTGTATTTCCTGATCATCCTGTTGGTGTCCTGGTTGTTCTACACCGCCATGACCCATTCCGACGCCAACCGCTGAGGTCGCCAGCATGAGCAAGCGCAAAGTCATCCCCCTGCTGATTTATATCCTGTTCCTGCTGGTGCCGATCTACTGGCTGTTGAACATGTCCTTCAAGAGCAACACCGAAATCCTCGGCGGGCTGACGCTGTTTCCGCAGGACTTCACCCTGGCCAACTACAAGGTGATCTTTACCGACCCGAGCTGGTACACCGGTTACCTCAACTCGCTGTACTACGTGAGCCTGAACACGGTGATTTCACTGAGCGTGGCGTTGCCGGCGGCCTATGCTTTCTCGCGTTACCGCTTCCTGGGTGACAAGCATCTGTTCTTCTGGCTGCTGACCAACCGCATGGCGCCACCCGCGGTGTTTTTGCTGCCATTTTTCCAGCTGTATTCGTCCATCGGCCTGTTCGATACGCACATCGCCGTGGCCTTGGCCCACTGCCTGTTCAACGTGCCGTTGGCGGTGTGGATCCTCGAAGGCTTCATGTCTGGCGTGCCCAAGGAAATCGACGAAACCGCTTACATCGATGGCTACAGTTTCCCCAAATTCTTCGTGAAGATTTTTATCCCGTTGATCGGCTCCGGCATCGGCGTCACGGCGTTTTTCTGCTTCATGTTTTCCTGGGTCGAACTGCTGCTGGCGCGCACCCTGACTTCGGTCAACGCCAAGCCCATTGCGGCGGTGATGACGCGCACGGTGTCGGCGTCGGGGATCGATTGGGGCGTGCTGGCGGCGGCGGGGGTGTTGACCATCCTGCCGGGCATGCTGGTGATCTGGTTTGTTCGCAACCACGTGGCCAAGGGCTTTGCCCTGGGCCGGGTCTGAGGAGTCGATGATGGAATGGATGGCCTGGACCACCCCTACGGCGCTGTTCTTTGGCGGCATTGCCCTGATCCTGGCGGGCATGACCACCTGGGAACTGCGTTCGCCGAGTATCCCTCGGCGCGGTTTGTTGCCGATCAGCACCACCCGTGGTGATCGCTTGTTTATCGGTCTTCTCGGCAGCGCCTACCTGCACCTGCTGGTGATTGGCGTAACCGACTGGAGCATCTGGGTGGCGTCCGCGCTCTCCCTGGTATGGCTGTTGAGTGTGATGCGTTGGGGCTAGTGCCCCGACACCTTGTAGGAGCGAGCTTGCTCGCGAAAATCGTCAACGATAACGCGGGCATTCTGGATGTACGCGGTGTCCTCGGGTTTTTCGCGAGCAAGCTCGCTCCTACAGGGGGCTGTGGCGTTTGTAGTCCTTTTTGAAATTAACCAGGAGGTCTCTATGTTGAATAAAAACAATAAGCTGCGACATAGCATTTCATTGGCCGCCGTACTGGCCCTCAGCGGTTTGAGCGCCACGGCTTGGGCGGATGCGTACGAAGATGCGGCGAAAAAATGGATCGGCAGCGAGTTCAAACCGTCGACCCTCACGGCCGACCAACAGCTTGAGGAGCTCAAGTGGTTCATCAAGGCCTCGGAGCCGTTCCGTGGGATGAAGATCAACGTGGTGTCGGAAACCCTCACCACCCACGAGTACGAGTCCAAGGTACTGGCCAAGGCCTTCAGTGAAATCACCGGGATCAAGCTGACCCACGACCTGCTGCAGGAAGGCGACGTGGTGGAAAAGCTGCAAACCCAGATGCAGTCCGACAAGAATATCTATGACGGCTGGGTCAACGACTCGGACTTGATCGGTACGCACTTTCGCTATGGCAAGACCGAATCGATCACCGACCTGATGGCCAACGAAGGCAAGGCCTTCACCTCGCCGACCCTGGATATCAAGGACTTTATCGGCATCTCCTTCACCACTGCGCCGGACGGCAAGATCTACCAGTTGCCCGACCAGCAATTCGCCAACCTCTATTGGTTCCGCGCCGACTGGTTCGAGCGTCCGGAACTCAAAGCCAAGTTCAAGGAGAAGTACGGTTATGACCTCGGCGTGCCGGTGAACTGGTCAGCCTATGAAGACATCGCCAAGTTTTTCAGCGAAGACGTCAAGGAAATCGACGGCAAGCGCATCTATGGCCATATGGACTACGGCAAGAAAGACCCGTCCCTGGGCTGGCGCTTCACCGATGCCTGGTTCTCCATGGCCGGCGGCGGCGACAAGGGCCTGCCCAACGGCTTGCCGGTGGATGAGTGGGGCATTCGTGTGGAGGACTGCCACCCGGTGGGCTCCAGCGTGACCCGTGGTGGCGATACCAACGGCCCGGCCGCCGTGTTTGCCACGCAGAAATACGTGGACTGGATGAAAGCCTACGCGCCCCCGGAAGCGGCGGGCATGACCTTCTCCGAGTCTGGCCCGGTGCCGTCCCAGGGCAATATCGCCCAGCAGATCTTCTGGTACACCGCGTTTACCGCCGACATGACCAAGCCGGGCCTGCCGGTAGTGAACGCCGACGGCACGCCGAAATGGCGCATGGCGCCATCGCCGGTCGGGCCGTATTGGGAAAAGGGCATGAAGAAGGGCTATCAGGACGTGGGCTCCTGGACCTTCCTCAAGTCGACGCCTGAGAAGCAGAAACTCGCGGCCTGGCTCTATGCTCAGTTCGTGACCTCGAAAACCGTGTCGCTGAAGAAAACCATCGTCGGCCTGACGCCGATTCGGGAATCCGACATCAACTCCCAGGCCATGACCGACCTGGCGCCGAAACTCGGTGGCCTGGTTGAGTTCTACCGCAGCCCGGCCCGGGTGGAATGGACCCCGACCGGCACCAACGTGCCGGATTACCCACGCCTGGCGCAGCTGTGGTGGAGCAACATCGCCGCCGCCGCCAGCGGCGAGAAAACCCCGCAACAGGCGCTGGATAACCTGGCCAAGGAGCAAGACGCGATCATGACGCGCCTGGAACGCTCCAAAGTGCAGCCGGTGTGCGGGCCGAAAATGAACCCTGAGCGTGACGCGCAATACTGGTTCGACCAGCCGGGCGCGCCGAAACCGAAACTGGCCAACGAGAAGCCTAAAGGCGAGACCGTGGCCTACGGCGACCTGCTCAAGCAATGGGAGGCAGCGCGTAAATAATCATTCCGGAACACGCGGTAAAAACGGTGGAGGGGGGCTTGCCCTCGATGAGGGCGTGTCAGTCACCTAGTGGTTAACTGACCCGGCGCCATCGGGGGCAAGTCGAATCGTCGCACCGCCCCTCCCACATTTGGATCTGC